>JALFCJ010000034.1 GCA_022771185.1 Spirochaetales bacterium
CTACGAAAGATGGAAACGATAGAATCGTGTCCAAGGATTATTCCACTTATGATGGAATGAGAGTTGGTTTACTTGAAAAAAGCACAAAGAATAATCTCTTTGAGAGCTTTTCAAAAGAAAAAGGTTTCTCATATGAGCCTATATTCTACAGTGACTATACTTCGATGAATGAAGATCTTCAAAAAGGTGAGATTGATGCCATTGTAAGCAGTAACTTAAGGTCATTGAATAACGAGTGTATTATTGAACAGTTTGGAAGTAGTGACTTCTTTATAATAGCACCAAAGGGTGAAAGAGAAATACTTGATGCCTTTGACCGAGCATTGGAAGAACTTGAAATAGATGAGCCCGGATGGCGAAATGCTTTGATGTATCAATCATATTATGACTCTGATAGTTCTTCTTTCTCCCTTCACGGTGATGAGGCTGAGTATTTTAAGACTTTGAAAGAGGAAGGACGTCTATTTAGAGTTGCTGTCAGTCCAGACAGAAAACCGTATTCGTATTTTGTGAACGGAGAGGCAAAGGGCATTATTCCTTCAATCTTCAGAGTCATTTCTGAAAAGATTGGTTTTGATTATACAGTAATTGAGACGAGGACAAGAGAAGAGTATCTGTCCCTGTTGGAAAGCGGAGAAGTCGATATTATAATGGATGCTCCGTATGACTATTCTTCTCTGGAGGATATGGGATATAAAATAACAGATTCTTTCATGTCTACAGGAATATCGGAAATAACAAGATCTGGTTATGTGGGTTCTATTAAGAGTGCATCGATGGTTGAGAGTTCCACTCTGATCAGATCATATATGGAGAAGTATTTTGACTTTATTGAGTTCAAGTATTTTGAATCTATAGATTCTTGTGTCCAGGCAGTTAAGAATGGAGAGGTAGACGCCTCTTTCTTGTATACATATGTTGTTCAAGATATCATCGACAGTGACTCGCGTTCCACATTCTCTTCTCGTGTTTTGTCGGAAGTGGATGTATCGTTTGCCGTTGCAGTCAGAAATGATGAAAAGAATGAGTTGATAAAAGCCATAAACCGAGCAATCGGTGCTATGAGAAATAATGAGATTGTAGGAATAATACTTAGGGAGACGGAAAGAACGAGTATAGATGATTCTTTCATTTCATTTTTGTATCGTCATCCTTTTATACTTTTTTCCTTGATATTGGTCACAGGAGTTTTCATAGTCATCGGTTTTTTGCTTATCTCCTCGATTGTGGCAAGACGAAGACTTGGAAAAGCAAACCAGAAACTATTGGAGGCAAATGAAGCCAAAAGAGATTTCTTGTCTAAGATGAGCCATGATATGCGCACTCCTATGAATGCAATCAAGGGGTTTACAGGTATCGCAAGGAAAGATGAGGATATTACCCACATAAAAGAATATCTAGAGAAAATCGATATAAGCTCCGATCATCTATTGTCCTTGATCAATGACTGCTTGGATATTAACAAAATAGAGAGTGGCGGCATTATTTATAAGAAAGAAACCACAGACATAAAGGGAGTAATAGACTCTGTAATGTCTATTACTGATGGACTCTTGGCAGAAAGACATCTTACATTCCTGAAAGAGGGAAAGATAAAAGAGGATAGAAGAACAGTTCTGACAGATGGTGTCTGGATAAAAGAAATACTTGTGAACTTGATAGGAAACGCCATTAAGTTTACAGAAGATGGAGGAACAGTAGTATTCTCTATTGATGAAATAGATGGAGACGATGGCGTTGTAAACTTGGTCTTCTCCGTTTCCGATAATGGTTGTGGTATGGATGAATCATATTTACTACACGTCTTCGATGTTTTCTCTCAAGAAGATAATGGAGCCAGAACTCGATATAAAGGTAGTGGCCTTGGTCTCGCTATTTCAAAGAAGTATGTGGATCTTATGGGTGGAAGAATCTCTATAGAGAGTAAAAAAGGGGAAGGCTCTAGATTTACTCTTGAGATTCCTGTTACGCTTTGCTCCTCTAATAATAATGAAACAGCAACTTCTATGATGACAGACCTATCGCTATTAAAAGGGAAGAGGGTGCTTCTAGCTGAAGATAATGATCTTAATGCAGAAATAGTAGAGATACAGCTCGAAGAATATGGCATGGTTATAGATAGGGCGAGAAATGGAAAAGAAGCACTGGATGCTTTCCTAGCAAAAGAGCCTGATACTTATTCAGTAATCCTCATGGATATTATGATGCCTGTTATGGACGGCTTGGAAGCTACAAAGGAAATAAGAAAGAGTAGGGTAGATGGTAAGAGTATCCCGATTATCGCAATAACAGCCAATGCCTTTAATGAAGATGTGGAAACATCAATGAAAGCAGGTATGAATGCTCATATTGTGAAACCGATTGATATCGAAAAACTGGTATCAACTATCTTGTTGTACGTCAAATAGGAGGTATAACAATAGGCCATATAGGTTCCCTATATGTTGAATTTGAAAGTTTCTCTCAAAAGATAGGCATTAGAGTATTAGTTTTTACTTCTATTCCGTTCTTCTTCCAATAATTGGATGGCATTTCCCTTTGCGCTGGAGGAAGTAAAGTATTTCACAGGTAACTTTAGTGTCTTTGCATCATCTATTATCTTGTAAAAGAGTGAGTGGGATAACCCTGCGTGAGTTTGGAACCATAAAAAATCTGTATGTTTCAATAACTCTTTTGATGGGACTCTGTCTCCCAAAAAAGTAACATCAGGTACCATAGCTTTGATTTTCTTCAGCCACTCCTCATGTCCCCCGATAACTACGTGTCTCATAGCTGTTGAGATAGGGAAGGAAATAGAGTCTTTTTTGTTTTCAACAGAGTTTTCTTCTTCATTATCCCTTGAGAATATTAGTTCTCTCAGAGAGTAGAGTTCTTCCCGTTCTGAGTTTATTTCTTTCTCCAGAGCTATCTTATCGTTTCTGATTTGGCTTTGAATATGCCTCTCTCTGTCCAAAGCTTTCTTCAGTCTTTTTATTTCAGCTTCCAAAGCATGGGTATCATCTTCATCTTTAACACTATGCTCGATTGAAACACTTATTTTTGTATTATTGGTATTCTCAGAAATCTCAGATTGCAGTGTTTCGACTTTATTCCTAAGCTCTTTAACATACTCAAAATGAGAGTTACTTGTGTCGGCATCGTTTACGTCACTTTCTATCTTTTCCGCCATAGAGTGAAGAACGCTATAAGAACTTAAAGTTTCTTTTACCAGTTCTTTGTCTTCAATGGTCTCAAAATCCTTTAAGAAAGGAAGATCAGGAGTAAACCTAGGTGAGATTGTATTTGTATAAGCGAATAATAGCTGTGCTGCACTTATATTGTGTTTATATCCCGGTATACCAATCATTTCGCCATTAAGATTTATCGTATAATAAGAAGAGGAATGAAGCGTGGTGTTTTTCCTTTTTTTGTCTATTTCTTCCCAAGTATCCTCTGAGAATCCAAAATCATATTTCCAAGGAAGAAGATTCGCCCTGTTACTTAATGTGCTCATGGCCGGTCCTAAGAGCCATGCATACTCGCTCTGTTCATCTAGAAGAAATAAGTATCCTGAGACTATTTTGTATGGGTCATCAATTTCTATCTCTTCGAATCCTCTGGTGTAACGGTTTCTTAGAGAAGGAAAAGCAGTCATACCCGTACAGAAAAAATCATTAAAATTGGTATCAATAAATGTGATTTCATCTAATTTCTGCATATTGTCAGCTAAAGAGGTATCTGTACTTTTTCCAAAGAAGCTGGACTCTTTTGTCTCAATATGGTTTAAGGCTCTTTCTTTAAACTTAAACTTTCCATATTCTACTAAGTTTTCTATCTTTGCTTTGTGCTTTTTCAGTTTCCCTCGTGCTTCCAGATATCTATCTATCAAAGTCCAAAAGAGAGATTTATAAGCTTCTTTTGCTTCCTCTATATATTGAGGAGGGATCAGGTCTATAAGTTTTTCAAAGATTTCTCTTGTCTTTGGATTGCCTTCAATTGGAGATAGCGGAGCATTGGAAACTGTTGCTTTGTCCAGGAGATACAAACACTTACTTCCTTTATCGTAATTCACAAAATCTGAGTTTCTATGGGAAAGTACTCTAGTAACAAGTGATAACAAGTCTTCCGAATAATATGGATGATCCCCCATATCTTCATAGAGATCAAAAAAATAGTAATCATTCTTTTCATCTGTGTCGTCATACTTGGAATCTGGAGGAAGTATTTTGTCTAATATTTCTTGTACTTCGTATTTGTTATCAGTGCTTGATATGGCGTCAAGAATATATATGGAGACTCCATATAAGAATTTCGTATCCCTATTTATCATATCAGGGCCTACCGTACTCATGCTGGAGAGTAGTGCCGCCTCCTCGTCCCAATCCAAAGTAGGATACTTTTCTCCGAAGTGTTCCTTTAGGAGAGGGGAGAAATAGCGTGAAGCCTTAACCTTTCTCTCTGTGGCTTCTCGTGTATATATTTCCTTGTCCCAATACTTTTCTGAGGCGTAACCTTTAGTTTTTTCCCTTATCAATGACTCAATTCTATCTGCCATAGGCTTATTTTAAGACTAAAGTGTGGCTATTCCAATGAAAAAGAGAGAAATCCTTCATTGCTATAATACTATTTTCTAAGAAATTTCCGCTTACTTGTTGATTTTCTTGGTAATATAGAGTCATGAGCAACAAAGGTAGATGTCGTATTTGCGGTAAAACGTATGTATCAAGCGGAATGAGCAGGCACCTTTTATCCTGCATAGATAAAGAAACCATGACAGATGGGATTCCTGAAAGACTAGAAAAGCTTTATGAAATCCATGTGACAGATAAATACCAAAAAGATTACTGGCTGTTTATTGAGATAAATGGAAGCGAGAAATTGAAGACGTTGGACAAGTTCCTTCGCGAAATTTGGTGCGAGTGTTGTGGTCACTTGAGTATGTTCACAATAAACGGCTCTGATTATTCCTGTCTTCCTGATTCTATTTATGCTGAATATGATATGAATGTCTCTATATCTAAGGTGCTGTATGAAGGTTTAAAGTTTACTTATGAATATGACTTCGGCTCCTCTACAGATTTGATTTTGACAGTAAAAAATGTCATTAGAGGAAAAAAGATAAAAGATGGTATTAGGCTACTTGCAAGAAATGAGATGCCTGAAGATACGTGTTCTGTCTGTAAGAAAGAAAAAGCAGCGTACATAAATACATATGCACGTAGTTATGATGATGTGGTGTTCCTCTGTGAAAAGTGTAATGATTTACTTAATGAAGGAGAACTGGATATTGACGTTGATCCATTTGCTCTTCGTGATGTATGTAACTCTCCTAGAATGGGTGTCTGCGGCTACTGTGGCGAAAGCGATGTCTGGGATTAAGCTCATTTAAGAGGGAAACAAATATCAATCTCCATATAACCATCGTCACGTACTAATCTGTAGATGTCTATAATGGGGCGGGAATCCATTTCATACCCTGTCTTTTTCAGCCATCTACAGAATACTTCCTGATAGACCATATATAAAAACTCCGGCCAACCATTATAATGATAAACGGCACATTTTCCACCCAGAAACATGGAAGTAGAAAGATTTGAAATTCTGGGATCATTAGGCTCTACTGTCTGACATATCTCATATAAGCAGTTATCTTCATCTGTGATCGACGGGTCGTCCAGAGTGCATTCAATGTATAGAGTGTCGTCAGTCTTGAGATATGAGTACTTATAAATGAAATTACACCACTCTGAGGGCATGTTTTTGTAGTTTCCCTTCTTCCTTTCATAAATGACAAACATATCGGGAAGAGTTTCAAGTGTAATGTTATTTTCCATTCTCTCCATATCATCCAGCGTCAAGCCACGGGATAGAGAGCAATTATGTACCCGATCTTCGCTTTCTTTTCTAAAGAGGGAAGGTGAGATATGTAGTGACTTCTTGAACTCTGTAGTGTAATTGGATGGAGAGTATCCATAGTCTGAGCATATCTCTGTAACGCTTTTATCTTTCTCGACTTTAAGCCTCCAGGCGCTGCGTTCGATTCTGTTGCGCTTAATAAACTCATAGATTGCTTCACCTGTTTCTTTTCTAAATATCCTATTCAGATGATATTTCGATACTCCGCAGAAAGAAGAAACATCATCGACACTTATATCCTCTTCCAAATTGTAGAGGATATAAGTTATAGCCTTGTTGATGATAGTTTTCTCTATTGTCAAAGTATGTTTATCCAAATGGTCATCCTTTATTCTTTTCTTTTTTGATCAAGAATATTGCAACAATTACTGTCAACACTTCCGTCGACGGTGACACTGCCCATACACCATCCATTCCCCATAGATAAGGAAAGAGGAAAGTGAAGATCAATAATAGAACCAGTCCCCTCAAAGCTGAGATGATAGCTGAGGAGAGGGCATCTCCAATAGAAGTCAGGTACATTGATGCAATAACATCATAACCCATAAAAACGAAAGTCAGAGAGAATATTTTAAAACCTCTTCCAACCGTTAGTTCAGACTCTTTTCCTGCACCGAAGAGGGATGCAAAGTCCTTTCCGAAGAAAAAGAAAACCAGAGCTGTAATAAAGCCTAGGACAAAGAGAATGTTTGAAGCTAGCTTTCTCATGTTTCTCGCTTCCTCTCTTTCATTCTTTCCCCAAAGAACAGATACAATAGGAGAGAGCCCCTGCCCGAAGCCTATGGTGATCATATTATATCCATAGACGGCAAACCCAAGGATTGTGAAGGCGGCGACTCCTTCTTCTCCCACGTACTTCATCAATACATAGTTAAATGCCATCATGGATATGGCACTGGCCATCTCTCCAATGAATTCAGAGGAGCCATTGAACATAGATGAGGAGAATACATGGCGGTCAAAGGTGAATCTTTTGATTCTTATACTCTTTGATGAAAACAAGAAGTAAAAGGCACATATTGCACAACTAGTAGCCTTTACGATAAGAGTCGCATAAGCACTTCCTTTTACTCCCATGTTAAGTTTATTTAGGAAAACATAATCAAGAACAAAGTTCAGTATGTACTCCATTAACGATATTCCCATAAAGACTTCTGGCCTGCTGTCTGTACGAATAAACATACTAAATATTGTGGTGATTACTAGAAGTGGGTAGGAAAATAGCATTACTGAGTAGTAAGACTTGAAGAATGCTGAGAGTTCTCCTTCTGCTTTCAATATTCTGAGAATCGGGTTAAATAAGAGAAAAACTACAATAGATAAAACAGCTGTGATAACTAGTGCTGTAACGATACTCTGAGTAAATACGCCGGAGGCTTTCTCTCTATCGCTCTTACCTATCATTTGCCCTGATATTACAGACCCTCCCACTCCTATACATAAACCCAAACCAAGATATAAGTAGAGGATGGGAAGCCCTAGATTAATGGAGGCGAGAGCCTTTTCTCCTACATAGTTCCCCACAAAATATCCATCAGTAAGCGTAAGGGTAGTGGAGAGGATCATCGCGATTATGCTTGGTATCGAGTAACCAAGTAGTGTTTTTAGT
>JALFCJ010000066.1 GCA_022771185.1 Spirochaetales bacterium
AAGTTTATAAATTGTATTAGCCTCACCTTTAACCTCGCCTTTAGCCTCGCTGTCTTTTATCAAGTCTTCAATCGCCTTGCACACGTTGTCATCTCCTCCATCCATATCTACGTTTGTAAGCTCCGAGACCAGCTTCAGAGTTATCTCGTCAAGATGCGTGAACCTCTAGTCACTATTAATATAACCGCAAAATGCATCTTTGTCCGACTTATATTTGATCACCTTCAGTACTAGATCCAAATCCGTCTTGAATCCTTCCATCTCCTCCTCGTCCATTCCGTGCGGGTCTATCACCAGCATCCTGACGCTGACCATCAAAGGGCCCAATAATTTCAAATCATCCTTTGAGAAGTAGTCTTCAAGACTCGTTGGCCCCTGCCATTCATCGTCGCTCATGTTGAGTACGACTATGAATACATGCTTTAGCTCCTCCTTCAGACTCAGCTTCCAGTCATATAGAAGAAGAGAAGTGATGCCAGCCCTGATGAGCATGTGTGCGTCGAATTTGGATTGGTTCTCCAGCCCTATGTGGCAGAACGTAGTTGTATTGTCGTCCGATAGTCTTACCTTGTATAACTTGTCCAATAGCTTCTCCATGTAAATCCTTGTATCCAGGAACGACACTACGGGATCCTCTATAACTATCTCCGATAGTCCGGCGTCTATACCGAGTCTCCTCAATGCAAGCGTCAGGAGTTCCTTAGCTCTTCCAAGGTCTGAGAAGTAGAGCTTCGACGCCCTGTCTTTACCTTTCTCCATTTTTCCTCCTCATATTTATAACGCGAAAAAACGGAAAACTGACAAATGGAAAATAGGACTTTTCTGGGTTTTAACTACATGAACTTAAAGCACTATAAAGAATAAAAAATCTTAAATTATTTTTTTGATGTTAAATTGAAAAGTAACATGTTTTCGTCGTTATGACTCTACAATGATAAGAGTTATCTGGTTTGATGGCCTTATAAAAAAGCAATCTTGGTTCAAATCAAACCAAGAAGGATGACCTTTAATAAGAATCGGATGAGCCTCTTTTTTATCCCTTTACGAAGAATATCAGGTTCTTTCTGGCAATTTCACATCATCATCTGAATACTTAAAACTAATTCCAGTGCTTGCTTCAGTAAAAATTTATCCAACAAGTTTTCCTATGTGATAAACATTTAGTGTTTTCATCTGTTATTAGCCTCAATGTCTATTCCGAATATTCTGGCAACATTCAGCACTTTATCTATTTCAAGAGTAGGCTTACCGTTTTCGAGTTCTGACAAGAATCTTACTCCCACTCCAGCAATAGAAGCCGCTTCTTTTTGTGTCATATTTATTTTTTTTCTTTTCTCTTTAACTAGTAGGCCTATGTCTTTTACGGAAGTAATGATCATATAAATAATATATATTCCCGAACGGGAAAAAGCAATGAATAATTATCAACTGTTCCTAAAATATTCCCTAACGGTAATAATTGGTATTTTTAACATAAACTTAATACTTTGAAATAGAAAGAGCTGGCAATGCCAGCTCTCACATGTATATACGGAAAAGGGTCTGAAAATCCCAAACTTTAATCTGTTTTCATCTAAGCATGGAAAAAGTTGCCTGTCAACTACCGAGGTTGAATTTACCCACTACATTCATAGTTAATGTTAACCATAGGCATACTATTGTGGGGTCCTCTCCAAAACAGTAAGGCAGGAACGTACCTTTAGAGTAAAGTGATCCGGTGCTTGATATAGCTTGTAGTCATATTTTCCCTTACAACCTTTACACTCCTCTCCAAGGGCATCATGACGGTAGCAGGTTCGTGAAATGAAGTACGGAGGTTCAAAATTCGTCACAGAAGGCTTCCAAATCCAATTATTAGGACATTGTTTTCTTTCAAACCAAAGGTATCCTCCAACCAATGAAGGTATGTTTTCATAGAAAAGAAGGGCTGTAAATCTATTGGATGCATATAGCCAGATGTCGATAAAATAAGAAAACTCTGGATGAGCTTTTGCAAAGTTTATCTGCCCGATGTTATTCAGACCTATTGTTACGTTTTCCTTTCCTTCGACATTTTTTAGCGCCATATTCCAGATTTTTTCTTCATCGAATGATACAGGAGGAAGCGTGATATAAGTTCTATCTCCAATGGTTATTGGATCAATAGACCAAGGTAGATCAGAGGAAAGAAGCATCCTATCTGGAAGGGTAATGGACTTTATTTCCTCTTTTGTTTCTTTGATCTTTTTCTTTATTATCTCTGTTTGATCCAAAGATTCGTAGAAAGATCTTCTGAATTCCTTAAGTATTGAAGGAGGGATGAATGGGTTTGTTAAGCCTGAGTTATTTGTATAAGTCATACGCGAAAGAGTGTTCTTTGAAGTTCCTGATTCTCTAAATGCACTCTCTATTCTTTCTTCCGCTTTTACTTCTGACTTGGACTCGTTTAGAGTCAATTCTTTCTCTTTTGTAACGCCCAATGCCTTTGCAATTATCTTGTCTCTCTCAAGAGAAATGGAAATATCTACAGGCTTTCTAAAAAGAGGAATATTTGTGTTCTGTGTTTTTTCTTTCTTCGTCGAGTCTGATATTTTGTAGATTTCTTTTCCAACGAGCTTATCTCTGGAATCGATTTTGACTTTAATAAATCCTCTGCCTTTTCCTATTACGTTTGCTGAGAATTTCTCTGAGACAGGAAGAGAGTTTTTATCCAGAGTGAAGTACTGAAGGCCATCATGAGACTCTACATTCACTTCAGATTCTATTGTCCTGATGCTTCCTTCTTCTTTTACTATTCTTCCCACTCTTACTCCCATATGGCCCGGGTATCCACCGGAGAGGAGGGAAGGGCGGTCTTTCTTGTAGTTAAGATAACCGTCTCCACTCTTTCTAAGGAATGTAACTGCGGCATTTTCTCTCTCTTTTTCGTCTACATAACCCCTATCGAGAATGCCTCTATAATAACGTGCTACATATGCGTAGTATTCAGGACTCTTTAGTCTTCCTTCCACTTTTGCGCTGTCTATACCCATTCTGTCCAAAGCCAGTATCTCTTCTCCTGCATCCATATCTTCCATGGAGAAGAAGTATCCTTTTTTCCCTGTCTCTTCGTCTGTGAACCAAGACCTACAGATCTGAGCACATTCCCCACCGTTGGCGGATCTATGGCATTTGATGGCGGACGCAGAGCATAGCCCCGAGAAACCATAACAAAGTGCTCCATGTATAAAGGCTTTTATTTCTATATCAGGGCAGTCTCGTCTGATCTTCTCGATTTCTTTGAGATTTAGCTCTCGGGATAACACGACTCTTTCAAAGCCTAAATCTTGCAGGACTTTGACACCTTGTGTCGTATGGACAGCAAGCTGGGTTGATGCGTGTAGAGGAATAGATGGATAGTATTTCCTGACAATATCAGCAACCCCCAAGTCCTGTACGATGATGCCATCTGTTCCATAGAACTCAACCATATCAAGAGTATCGATAAGAGAGGGCATAGATTCGTCATCTATGAGAGTGTTTATGGTTATATATGTCTTTTTATTGTTTTCAAGGCTATAGCGTCTGATCTTGGATAGATCCTCTTCTGAAAAGTTGACAGCCCCTTTTCTTGCAGAGAAGTCTTTAAGACCAAAGTAAACGGCATCTGCTCCGTTCTGCAGTGCCGTCAATGCTCCAGATAAACTTCCTGCCGGTAATGCTAATTCAATCATAGTGATATCTTAGCTTTTGAAAGAGGAAAATGATAGTCAGCTTCTAGCCAATCTGTATATATCTGATATTTCTTTCTCTCCCAGCTTGAACGAGTCTCCGATTGTTCTTTTTCTGTGGAATGTTGCACCAAAAGAAAGATCTGAAATATCGTCCTCTGTCAAATCTATTCCAAGACCATTTATTCTTATAGGCATTTCGATAGACAAGAAGAACTTCTCCATTTGATCAATCGTTTCTCTAGCAACTTTTTCTTTTTCTCCCTCTAGAGAGAAGAGCTTTTTTCCAAGTATATATAGTCGCTCTTCAATGGAAGGGAATACGTACCTAGCCCAGCTTGACCAAATGGCGGTAAGTCCTGCTCCATGAGCTACATCAAACTTTGCAGAGAGCTCGTGCTCCATTTGGTGGCATGCCCAGTCGCCACGGCTATCTGCACCCATATTCATCAAGCCGTTGTGAGATAGTGCTCCCGCCCACATTAAGTTGGCTCTTGCGTCATAGTTTGTGGGGTCTGTAAGAGCTATGGGAGTGTAGGTCATCACTGTTTTTAGTAGTGCCACTGAGAGATCATCTGTCAGCATAAGGCCGTCTCCACTATGAAAGAAACGCTCCAAAGTATGCATCATTATGTCTGCAGATCCACTTGCCGTCTGATAGCGGGAAACTGAATAAGTAAGCTCTGGGTTGAGGAAAGCATACTTAGGTCTTCCCCATTCAGAGTTAAGTCCACGCTTATATCCAGGTCCTTCGTCGTTTGAAATGACACTTGAAGCGCTCATCTCGCTGCCGGTTGCCGAGAGAGTGAGGATGACAGCCAAAGGAAAAGCACCTTTTACTTTTCTTTCTCCCAAATAATAGTCCCAAATATCGCCTTCTTGATTAAATAAGCCGTAAGCAATGGCTTTTGCGCTATCGATAACGCTACCTCCGCCAAGAGCTATTATTATCTCGGATTCATGCTCCTTGGCTTTTTCTATGGCTTCTCTTACCTTCGTCACTCTTGGGTTAGGTACTACGCCGCCTACCTTGATTATGTCGATTCCATTTTCCTTTAGGTCTTTTTCAATCCTAGCCAAGAGACCGGATTCTACTGCACTCTTTCCTCCAAAGTGCAACAGAGCCCTCTTATATCCATCTTTCTTTAGAGTCTGACCAAGTTTGGTTTCAGCTCCTTTTCCAAAAAGAACTCTGGTAGGTGTATAGTATTCAGTCATTATTACTCTCCATTACTACAGCTTTTCCTTCGCTTCCATCTGCTTTGATCAAAAGATCTTTTTCACTTCTTACGTGGATAAAGTGCTTGGTCTCTTCAATAAGAGGAAGTTTTTTTATTCCCTCGTAATCGATTCTGCCTTCACCATCTATCGGGTTATTAGTAAGGTACAGGCAACCGAGACTGGTTACGTTCTGGAAGAAGTGTGATCCTTCGCTTGGCTCTGCTTGTAACTCCTCTAGTCCCGTCTCCACAATTACTCTCGCCTTTGAAATCTGGGGCCATGAACAAGGAATGCCAAGCCACTTGTCACTTGATCCCAGCCTCCCTGCTGCAATAAGGACATATGGATCTTCTAAGCGTTTGTTTATGCTTTCAAGTTCTTCAGCCATCTCTGTCATTTCACTTCTTTTAAACTTCTCAGGAAGTATAGAGACTATGTCTCTAACTCCGCTGACTTTTCCGTTTCCCATTACTTTCTCTGAAGAGACGAGGGCACTCCTAATTTCTTCGTCTGTAACTTGGATGTTCTCGAATCGGTCTGTAGATGAGATAGGCCTGATTTGCAGGATAGAGAAGTCAGGCATGCCGCTATGCTCAGTATTTACAGCAAACTCAATCTCCACAGGTTCCGCCATAGTTCTGGTTCCCAACTTCAACATGTCGTCGATGATTTTCGCCAGAGGTATCATCTCATACTTTACGACGCCGTTGAATGTAAGACTCCTAAAACCTTCGTCATATGGGTTTTCAGAGACAAATCCGTCGCTTCTCATAACAGACATTATACCCATGGTTGCTCTTGGGTATTTCGATACCTTTGAGAGAGGAATCTGAATTAGGTTATCTATATCACAGAGAGGAGAGAACGGCTTATTAGTATCCAGGGCATAAAAGTAGCGCTGGGAAGAGCCGCGACCTGTAAGGGATGTTACAGGAATCTGAGGCTTTGCCGGGCAGAATCTGAATGCGGCGCCTTCGTCTACAATAGTCTTTCCCATACCGAAGGCAAGCATTCCAAGACCATCCTCCGCTTTTCTGTTTCCCGATGGATAATAATCAAGGCTTCTTGCCACTCCTGATATATTCGGGAACCACAGCCCGTCGTGATCGCTTCCAGTAATCTGCTGGATTATTACAGCCATTTTCTCTTCTTCGGTACTGTGGCCTGTACGCTTCAGATACTCTCTTGCTCCCTCGAAATATGTAGAAGCCCACACTGTCTTTACAGCGTTCTCCAGATCTTCAAGTCTTTTCTCATCGTCTCCCTTATTTGGAATCATGGATGTCTGATATACTCCTGCAAAGGGTTGGAAATGGCTGTCTTCAAGAAGAGAAGAGGATCTGACAGAGATCGGGACTTTTATTACTTCAACAATTCTCTTTAAGTCTAATTCAAGGTCCTCAGGCATCTTTGCACTAAGGAAAACAGAGAGTATTTCATCATCTTTTTTATCAATAAAATCTCCGGGCCAGAAGTCATTGAGGGAGAGGAACCTATCGAAAAGCTCTGTGGATATTACTATTGTACGAGGAATAGAGACGTAGATATCTTTATATCTTTTTCCTATTCCGTCAGCCTTCATCTCCATAGCAATAAATGCCAGTCCTCTACCTTTTCCTCCCAGGGAACCTTTACCGATTCTGGTAAAAAGGAAAGTCTCGTCATAACTCTTTCTGTTGAATTCAGCTATGGAGCCTCTTGTCCTTTCTTTTCTGTAGCTTTTTATAGTTGTGTATATAAGTTCCCTTGTCTTCTCTGCGTCGCTTCCATCGCTTTTCATGGTTATGGGTTTGAGAATAGAAGCAAGATGATAGAGAGATTGGGCTCTAAGCCACCTGGAAAGGTCGTTCTTTCTTACATGGTAGGCAAATGAAGAGATAGGAACCTCCATCATCTTATCCTGCAGCTCTTTCATTGTGGAGGCAGTGGCAATAGTCTCTCCTGTGGCTGGATCCATAAAATTAAACGCGCCGAAGTCATATTTTGTTTTGAAATATGACTCTAAGAAATGGTACCTGTCTGGAGATAGCTTCCAAATAAAATCCGCACCTATTTCTTTTGCAATCTCTTCTGCGTTTTCATCCGTAGACTGCAAGAGTACGGGAATTTCCGGGTTATCTTTCTTAATTGCCTTGCCTAGCTCTTTTCCTCCCTCTTTGTCTCCATAAGGAGAAGGGAAGGAGAGGTCTGTTATTACTCCCAAAATATTGTCTCTGTATTTGTTGTAGAGAGTCCAAGCTTCATCATAGTTTCTAGCTAGGATTATTTTTGGCCTTCCCCTCATTCTCAGCTTCATGCCCCATTCGTTGAGGGCTTCGAGAATAGAGGCTCTGTTCTGCTGAATCAAAAGCATATAGAGCTGGGGAAGGTATGAAGAGATGAATTTGACTGAGTCTTCTACAAATAAAATGACTTCTACGTCAGCTTCCTCTGTGTCATGGTCTACATTTATGGCGTCCTCAATAAGCTTGATCATTGCAAGGAATACCGACGGGTCTCCCATCCAATAGAACATATAGTCGATATAAGGACAGTTTTCGCCCTTCAGTTCCTTGACTCTCCTATGGTCGGGAGAAGGGGAGAGGACGATAAAAGGAAGAGATGAGTCATATTTTTTGACAGCTTCAGCCAAAGCCTCTACTCTTCCCGATCCCAGTTCCAGCATAGATATTACAAGATCGAACTTTCCGTTCTTCAGGTACTCTAAAGCTTCATTTTCACTTGATGTATGTGTAATCTTTGGTGGGTTTGAGAGCCCCAAGGCCGTATATTCCTTATATAGCTCTTCTTCCACTCTCCCGTCTTCTTCAAGCATAAAGCGGTCATAGTCAGAGCAGATGAGAAGCACGTTATATACATGCTTCAACATCAAAGAAGAGAAAGGGATCCAAGTTTCATCCAGTTGGTAATGCATATTATTTCTTTGT
Source organism: Spirochaetales bacterium (assembly GCA_022771185.1). Taxonomy (GTDB): domain Bacteria; phylum Spirochaetota; class Spirochaetia; order Sphaerochaetales; family Sphaerochaetaceae; genus Ornithospirochaeta. Next base: position 7,838 of record JALFCJ010000066.1, read on the forward strand.
TCTAATAAGTAGGAATGTGACTAATGATGATAAAAGTGGAACTACTGTTATCCAACCTATAATCTTCAGCGTCATCTCTTCAGCTCCGATTGCTGCTGTAAGGACAATGAGAAGTAGGAGAAGAACGCCTGAAAGAATCATAGAAATCTTAAAAATTTTATCTAACATTTTATGCTCCGTATTGTGTTAATGATAATTATCATAACCCCATTTGGTCTATGGATAGTGCACCATCCAGAAGAGTCTTCGAGTGATAAAGCATCTTCTCTATTGCATCTTCTCCCAAACTGTCTTTGATTATTGCCTTGGCTTCTCCTATCATTTGGGGCCTGGTGTCAGTGTTATGTGTATCAGAACCGAGGATGTGTATTTTGTCATCTTTCAACATAGATAGCGCTTTGTTTCTCGTCTCTTTTTCTATAAAGAATTCAGCATTTGATTGGATAAATACCCCTGCATCCAGAAGCCTATTTATCGTATCCGGATCCTGCCAATTAAGATATCTTTCGATATGTGCGAGGATTACAGAAAAAGAAGAGCAGAGGGATATATTCAATATTTCAGATATTTCTTTGCCACTCCATTTATGAAAAGGCATCTCTATCATCAGAGAGTCTGTCCCTACAATAGTCAGATTTCCCAGGAAGGGACTATCTCCAATTCCTTCGTAATAGGCTACTTCCGCTCCGAGGAATATAGACGGACATGTATCTATATCATGCACGCTCAAAAGAGCTTTGGCTCCCTTTTCTCTTTCTGAAAGGAAAACATCCAATGACATTCTATCTGGATAAAAGTGAGGAGTAGCCACCATCTTCTTCACTTTCTGCCTTCTGGTTTCCTCCATTATTTCCCGACTCATCTCGAGAGATGAAGAACCGTCATCTATATTTGGAAGTACATGACTATGAAAGTCTATTACTCTTCTACTTCTGGTTTCCGTTTCAGACATAACACCTCTTTTTTAGTATTTTACTCTATTTTTTGTGGGTGTAAGTATTATTTTGTTAACCGAGTTAATAAAAATATATTTCTTTGTAATATAAAAAGATATAAGAAATATGTTATTATGGATACATGTTTTACTATTTTTTATGATTTACTCAATATTTTATAAAATCGGTAATGAAACCATCAAAAAAATAAAAAATATCAACGTAAAAATAAAGATTGACGTATATAAAAACCCGATTTAACCTATGGGCACAAAAAGGAGAAAATATGTACGATCTCGATTCGTTCATGGCTGAAGTAGAAAGAAAAAACCCTGCACAGCCGGAATTCATTCAGGCAGCAAGAGAAGTAGTCGCCTCTGTTATTGATACAGTCAATTCCAACCCTCTTTATCTTAAAAACAAGATCCTCGACCGCATTATAGAGCCAGATAGAATCATCACTTTCAAGGTAGAGTGGGAAGACGATAACCATGAGTTACAGGTCAATAGGGGTTATCGTGTCCAATACAACAATGCTTTGGGCCCATATAAAGGCGGACTTAGATTCCATGCCAACGTTACTCTCGGAACTCTGAAGTTCTTGGGCTTCGAGCAGATCTTCAAGAACGCTCTCACAACCCTCCCTATGGGTGGCGGTAAGGGTGGATCTGACTTCTCTCCAAAGGGAAAGAGTGACCAGGAAATCATGAGATTTTGCCGTGCCTTCATGACTGAGCTTCAGAAGTATATCGGCCCTGACACAGACGTTCCTGCTGGGGACTTAGGTGTCGGCGGAAGAGAAATTGGATATCTCTATGGTCAATATAAGAAGATCAGAGACGAGAACACTGGTGTTCTTACAGGAAAAGGCTGGGGATGGGGTGGATCTCTTGTTCGCCCTGAAGCAACAGGTTTCGGAACAATGTACTTCGCTTCTGAGATGCTTAAGGAACATGGTGACTCTTTCGAGGGAAAGAGAATTGCAATCTCTGGCTTCGGTAACGTAGCTTGGGGTGCTGTTACAAAGGCTTCTCAGCTTGGTGCAAAGGTTGTGACAATCAGTGGACCAGACGGATATGTTCTTGACGAGGAAGGAATCAACACACCAGAAAAGATAGCTTATATGCTGGAACTCAGAGCATCAAACAACGATATCGTAGAACCATATGCAGAGAGGTTTGGTGCCAAATTTGTCAAAGGCAGAAAGCCTTGGGAAGTAAAGGTTGATATGGCATTCCCATGTGCCCTCCAGAATGAATTGACAGGAGAAGACGCTGAGATGCTTATTAAGAACGGCGTCAAGTATGTTGTGGAAACAAGCAACATGGGATGCTGCCCAGAAGCTATCGAAGCATTCCAGAAGGCTAGAATCCCATTCGCTCCAGGAAAGGCTGCAAACGCAGGTGGAGTTGCTGTATCTGGCCTCGAAATGAGCCAGAACGCTCAGCACTATAACTGGTCAAGTGAAGAAGTCGATCAGAAACTCCATGGCATTATGAAGAACATCCATAATGCATGCGTCAAAGAAGGAAGATGCGCTGACGGATATATTGATTATGTCAAAGGTGCAAACATTGCAGGCTTCAAGAAAGTTGCAGATGCAATGTGCCAGCAAGGATATTAATCCTCATTATATGTGAAACCAGGCCTTGGAAAATCCAGGGCCTTTTTAATGGGTACAGTCCATAATTATTTGAAAAAAGGGTTGTTTGAAACACTATTGTCTGATTTCTATACGAGTATTTTGGCATTCATTTCCCCTACATAATATTTTTTGACTGTATAATTAAATAGAAAAAACAAAACGTTTTATAACAGTCACAATGTCTGCTAATTCCTTGTTTGTTAACAACAACTACACAGACAAAAACCGGTTTATCTAAAGTATTTCCTTTACTTTTTGGGCTTCTGTGATAAAGTAATTTACACATACAGCAAAAAGGAGATTGTAAGTATGAAAAAGTTTTTGGCAATTCTTTTAATCGCCGTCGTCGCATTGACAGCTGTCTTCGCACAGGGCTCAGCTGAAGGATCTGGAGTCAAGACATACAAAGTTGGTGTCGGCATCTACACATACGATGATAATTTCATGACTCTCTATAGAAACGAGATTCAGAGCTACTTCGCTTCCCTCGAAACAGACACAGTCAAGTATCAGGTTCTGATGGCTGATGGAAAGAACGACATGGGCGAGCAGTCCAACCAGGTCGACAACTTTATCACACAGGGCGTTGACGTAATCATCCTCAACCTCGTTCAGACATCAAGTGCAGATGCTTTCATCGACAAGATTGTTGCAGCTGACATTCCACTCGTACTCATCAACAGAGAACCACTTGCATATGATGCAAACGGAAACACAATCGATGAAGCTTACGAAGGAATCATCAACAATCCTAAGGTTTGTTATGTTGGTGCAGATGCTCGTCAGTCTGGTTCTTTCCAGGGAAGAATCATCGCTGAGCTCGACAACCACGGCGATATCAACGGAGACGGAAAAGTTTCTTACATCATGGTAGAAGGCGACCCAGAAAACATTGATGCTCAGTACAGAACAGAATTCTCAATCAAGTATCTCAAGGACAACGGAATTGCAGTTGAATGCCTCGACGATCAGGTTGGTAACTGGGCTCAGGCTAAGGGACAGGAAATCACAGCTAACGCTCTTGCTAAGTATGGCAACAAGATCGAAGTTGTATTCTGTAACAATGACGCTATGGCACTTGGTGCAGCAGCAGCTATCACAGCAGCTGGCAGAACAGTTGGTAAGGACATCTACCTTGTTGGCGTAGACGCACTTGCAGAATGCCAGGAAATGGTCCAGAAGGGCGAAATGACTGGTACAGTTCTCAACGACCACATCGGACAGTCCCACGCAGCAGTCGACGTAGCTATTGACCTCCTCAATGGTAAGGAAATCAAGAACTACTACTGGATCGACTACGTAATGGTCAGATAATTCCGTTTATTTTAGTTGAAAAGAAGCGGGTGAGATACTTTCTTTCACCCGCTTTCTACTATCTCTTTCTTCATGTTTCTCTAATGGGGAAAGATGAAGAAGGATATAAATAAAAAGGAGGTTATGCATGTCTGAGTATTTGCTAGAAATGCATGACGTGAGTAAATCCTTCCCGGGTGTAAAGGCTTTGGATCATGCCCAACTATGTCTACGCCCTGGAAAGGTCCACGCTCTGATGGG
>JALFCJ010000122.1 GCA_022771185.1 Spirochaetales bacterium
TCACGCTTATAGTTGGAGTTGATAAAGTGATATCCAACTTCATTTGCTCCTGAAAAAAGGTTATTAGATTATGCAACAGAATCATATACACAGAGTACGAAGCATTTCTTTGCGCCGATAGGGGAAGCAAAGCCAGGTACCATACCATATTATTAGATTTCTTCTGGGTGAGCAGGTCTCAAAGAGTTAGCTTTGATAGCGTTGGAGAGTTTGGACTCCTCTACATCCATATCGCCTCTGATGGCCGCTACAACAAGCTTGTCTTCCTCTTCTCCTGTCTTGTCGTTGATAAATGAGCCTACCATGAAGACCATCTTGCATGTCTTTTCTGCTCCGATACCCAAGAGTGCAGTTAGTTCTTCGATTGTCTTTGTTTCAGGTGTTGCAACCTTCTCAAGTGGGAGCATCTCTTCCTTATGGTACTCTTTCTTGAAGGAAGCGATCTGTCTGTTGGCTGTATATCCGCAGTCAGGACAAGTGATGATAGTATCTTCGCCTATTGGGGAGAGATACATATATTCGTGGCTTACCTTTCCACCCATCATACCGCTGTCGGCGCCTACAGCTACGCATGGCAGGCCACAGCGAGAATAGATTCTGAAATATGCCTTATATTGGTCTGCATAAGCCTCATCAAGAGATTCCTGAGAAGCATGGAAAGAGTAGGCATCCTTCATAGTGAACTCTCTTACTCTAATTAGCCCTGCTCTTGGTCTCGGGTCATCTCTCCACTTTGTCTGTATCTGATAAACCATTACAGGTAAGCGTTTATATGAATCGATCTCACCACGGGCACAATCTGTGACTGTCTCTTCGTTGGTCATTGCTAGAACCATGTCTCTGCCGTTTCTATCCTGGAATCTACCCATTTCTTTATCGATGGAGTACCAGCGGCCTGTTTCTTTCCAGATGTCGGCAGGGTTGACTACGCTCATGAGGATCTCCTGTCCTCCGATTCTATCCATTTCTTCCCTGATTATAGCCTCGATCTTTTTTGTAGATCTCATTCCAAGTGGCAGCATAGTGAAGATACCGGAGCCCAGCTGGCGGATAAATCCGGCTCTTAGAAGGTATTCATATCCCTTGCAGTCTGCACCGTTCGGTGCTTCACGAAGGGTCTTGGCAAACATTTTCGACATTCTCATAGGTCTACATCTCCCTTTGCCATTATAAAGAAGTAGAGTAGTACCTTCAAGGTTGATGAGACCTTAAGGTTAGGTAAAGAGTCGGAATATTGAGTTTTGGATGTTTTGTTTTCCCATAAATCTATAGTGTGATATAAGTATGAATGATAAATCGGGGAACATAGTGTATATTATTACCTGATATGGGGGATGCTTTTGGCTTTTCTCTGCAGATATCGGAAATATTACTGAAAACAGAATCATAAATACGATAAGTAATCTCATAACTAAATAATCGCTATCTTTTTCCGGCATGTCATACTTCAGCTTTTTCGATATAGAGCTAAATAAGAAATAAATAAAAAAATATCTTTATATTTTTCTCTAATAGAATTATTCTCTTGAAAAAAATTTACCTATTGGAGGTGGAATTATGATGGGAAGACTTAGAGCGATGAGAGCACCGCTCAAATATGTCCAGGGAAGAGACGCACTTTTAAAGTTCTATGAAGAGATGCGCTACATGGGAAAGAGATGGCTTTTTGTTTGTTCCAAAAGTGGTTACAAGGCTTGCTACGAAAAACTTGAGAAGAGTTTTGAAGGCAAGGATGACTACAGACGCTATGAAGTCTTTGGCGGTATCTCCTCAAACGGAGAAATAAACAAGATGAGGGAGATAGTAAGAAAAGACAATATCGATACTGTTGTTGCAGTAGGTGGTGGTTCTGCCATCGATACAGCAAAAGCGACTGCATATTACGAAGGAAAACATATCTGTATTATCCCGACAGTAGTTGCAACAGATGCTCCTTGTACTGGTCTCTCTGTCATCTACAATGATGATCACAGCTTTGATAAGTACCTGTTCTATCCTACAAATCCGGATGCTGTCATTTGCGATACCACTATCATCGCCAATGCTCCTGTCAAATTCCTTATTGCAGGTATGGGTGATGCTCTCGGAACATATTTTGAAGGAAGAGCAAGTATCAGGACAGAATCTGCTTCTCTTGAAGGAACGGGAATCACAAGAGCCGGTCAGGTTCTTTCTGAACTTTGTTACGAAACACTTCGTGACTATGGAAAGCAGGCTGTAGAAGCCTGTAAGGCCCATGTTGTTACTCCTGCCCTTGAGAATGTTGTGGAAGCAAATGTTTATTTATCGGGAGTAGGAGCAGATAACGTCAACTGTGCCGCAGCCCATTCCTTCTATAATGGTGTAACAGCTGCCTGCGCCAAGCACGCAGATCATGGTTGCTGTGTAGCTTTCGGTACACTGGTACAGCTTGTTCTTGAAGGAGTGAGCAAGGAAGAATTTGATGATGTACAGGATTTCTGCCTTGAAGTAGGTCTTCCTGTAACACTGGAAGAGTGCGGTGTAACAACAGAAGAAGAGATGAGAAAGATTGCAGAAGCTGCTTGTGCTCCAGGAGAAACAATCCACAACTTGGCAGGAGATGTTCAGCCAATCGAGCTTTATGATGCAATGAAGCAGGCTGATGCTATGGGAAGAATTGTTCTTGGAAAATAAAACACAATATTAAAGAGAAAGGGTATAAGGGAGAGATGCTTTATGCCCTTTTTGGGTAAATTACGAAAGTTTTTTGTGGTAAAGAAGTATCTGTCTTCTAGAAAGCATATATTTGATGCCACAGTAGAAATGATGTCTATGGAAGTGTGTTTTTTTGTATGATAAAATATCTCTATGCACATGAAAGAAGAAAAAGAACAAGTGGCTTTATTTATGGGTCGCTCATATGAGAGGGGGCTTACTACCAGTACTGGTGGCAACTTCAGTATGCGAGTGGGTTCAGTAATGCTTATTACTCCGTCAGGACTCGATAAATCCAGCTTAAAAGCTGAAGATATAGCAGAAGTCGATATAGAGACGGGTAAGAATCTTACACCGGATAAAAAGCTCTCAATCGAGACGGAGATGCATCGTCTCATTTATAAAAAGCGCCCTGATTGCGTCAGCGTCATGCACTCTCATCCTACATTCTGCTGCCTTTATTCAGCATCAAATGAGTCAATTGATACGACGCTTATTGCTGAAAGCTGGTATTTATTAGATAGAGTCGTAAAGATTCCTTATGCCTTGATGGGGACAAAGGAATTGGCAGAGAGAGTATCTGATTATGCAGCAAAGGGAGGAAACGCCTTCTTATTGGAGAATCATGGAGCTCTTTGTATAGGCAAAAGCCCGCTGAATGCCTTCGATAGACTTGAATGTCTGGAGCAGGCAGCAAAGCTTTCCGCTCTTTCACACCTTGTGAAGGCAGAAGGTATTGAAGAAAAAGAGAGAAACAGAATCGCAGATATGCGATAGGAGAAAACATGGATAAGAAAAGACTAGAAGAAATCAAAGAAAAGGCTTTTGAAATCAGATGCCTTACTATCAATGAGATTTCAACCTTTGGATCCGGCCATATAGGTGGAGCCATGAGTATCACAGATCTATTGGCTCTGTTGTATTTTGATGTTATGAATGTTGATCCAGAGAATCCGAAGAAAGATGACAGAGATAGACTTGTAGTATCTAAAGGGCATGCTGGTCCTGCTGTATACTCCACACTTGCTCTCAAGGGCTATTTTGATAAGTCTATGCTTTCTACTCTTAATCAGGGTGGAACTAATCTTCCTTCCCACTGTGATATGCTTAAGACCCCTGGCATCGATTTCACAGCCGGTTCCCTTGGTCAGGGCTTTTCAGCTGCCATGGGTATTGCATGCGGTAACAGAGTAAAGGGAGTGGATGCTTGGACATATACAATCATCGGTGATGGAGAAAGTCAGGAGGGCCAGATTTGGGAAGCAGCAGAGTTTGCTGGTGCTCAGAAGCTTGATAAAGTAATTGCATTCGAGGATCTCAACGGCCAGCAGCTTGATGGTTACACAAAGGATATCATTCCGGAAGAAGCCGAAGCTGTAGCAGAACGCTGGAAAAGCTTTGGCTGGAGCACAGAAATCGTGGATGGCCACGATATCGAGGCTTTGAAAGAAGCAATCGATAGAGCAAAAAGCGTTGAGGGTATGCCACACATGATTGTCATGAAGACACAGAAGAGCCACGGATATATTCCAGGGGAAGGAATCAAGGCAAACCACTCTATGCCTATTAAGAAGGAAGACGCAGAAGCTGCCATCAAGGCTCTCAAAGAAAGGGAGGGTAGATAAGATGAAAAGAGATGCTCATGATTTCAATCACTATAAAGAAGCTGTAATCGGCGCTGCAATAGATATTGCAGAGGCTGACGATAGAGTAGTCTTCGTCGACTCAGACCTTTCATCCTGTATCGGCTCCACTTCCTTTGAGAAAAAATATCCTGAGAGATTCTTTAACGCGGGAATAGCAGAAGCAAATATGGTCGGCGTCGCTGCGGGGCTTTCAAGTGTAGGCTTGGTACCATTTATCCACTCATTCGGATGCTTTATGTCTCGTCGTGATTATGACCAGTTATTCATCTCCCTCGGATATACTCATCAGAGAGCAATCTGTATTGGCTCGGACCCTGGTATCACAGCCCAGTATAACGGAGGCACACACATGCCTTTTGAAGATATTGCGCTTATGAGGCAGATTCCGAACTTCGTAATAATCGAGCCAAGCGACGCCCAGTCTCTTTATGACCTTACTTGGCAGGCTTATAAATCTGGTCAGAATGCTTATATCAGGACTCCTAGAAAGGGAATCAATTTTAGATATTCACTTCAGGATGAGATTACTCTTGGTAAAGGAATTGAGCTCAGAAATGGAAAGGATGTAGCTATCGTCGCAACAGGTATAGTGATGGTTGATGAAGCTTTGAAGGCCTCTGAAATCCTCAAGGAAAAGGGAATTGATGCAACGGTTGTTGATCTACATACAATACGCCCTTTGGATACTGAGCTTATCGAGACGGTTGCAAAGAGAACAGGAAAGGTTCTTGTTTGTGAAAACGGCAGGTACGCTGGTGGAGTAGGTGAGATGATCGCAGGACACCTTTCCTCTGTGCTTCCTACAAAGATGGCTTTCTTAAATGTAGGAGAGAGGTATGGTGAAGTTGGAAATCTTTCATACCTTAAGGAAGCTTTCGGTTTCACAGCGGACAACATTGTAAACAAGGTAATGGGATTATTGGCGTGAAAGTCGTACTAGAGACAATTCCTGTATGGGATGCTTTTAAGAAAGAAACAGAGTGTCCTGTATGTGCTTTAATGGAAGAAGCAGAGAAAGATGGTATTTCCTACTATCTTTCTTCTGCCATTATGACTCCTGAAGTGAGGGTGGAGACCAATGACAAGGGGTTTTGCCCTCATCACTTCATCCTTCTTTCCCAAGGTGGCAAGCCACAGAGCTTAGCTCTTGTGATGGATACATATTACGAAAAGAATAAAGAGTCTTTTTCTCCCTATTTCAAGCAAATAGCATCTTCATCCAATCCAAGAAAGGCGTTGAAGGGAGTAGATGGCTTGAAGAAAGCTGTGGGAGAAAGAGAGAAGGGTTGCCTTATTTGTAAGAGGATGGAAGATAGATTAGAGAGATATCTATTTACTATCGCTTCTTTATATAGCACAGACAAAGAGTTTAAAGATTATTTCAACTCTTCGAAAGGATTGTGTCTCCATCACTCAGTTCTCCTTGGAGATATGGCTGGAGAAGCACTGAAAGGTGATGAACTTACTTCATTTATTAAGGACCTCTTCTCTCTATTGGAAAAAAACTTGGATAGAGTCCAAAAAGATGATTGGTGGATGACTCAGAAGTATAAGAGTGAGAATAAAGACAAGCCATGGAATGGTGCTGAAGACGCCCATAAGAGAGCTGTTGAGAAACTTGTGGGAAAAGCAAGGGT
>JALFCJ010000127.1 GCA_022771185.1 Spirochaetales bacterium
CAATCTCATACTCTGCAAATCCCTTTACGTCTGATTCGTACAAGAGTCCCTTTGTCTCGGAGACGGATGTAAATGTTCCCGGTACCCAGCTGTTTAGGACTTTGTAGCCAAATACTGTGAAGTCTGCTGTCATTGGAACGATTTCCTCGGCAACAGGTTCTACTACTTCTTCCTTTGCTGGTTCCTCGACGACTTCTACTGGAGAGAAGAGCATAGCAACGTACTCTTCGATGTCGCTCTTGTACTGTGCAATATATCCTGATGGATCCACAGCTTCCGGATATGTAAGGACAAAGCCGTCCGGTACGAACTCGATGGCAACGTTATCAAGGAGGAAGTCTCCATACTTTCCAATCTCATACTCTGCAAAGCCTCTTACGTCTGATTCATACAAGAGTCCCTTTGTCTCAGAAACGGATGTAAATGTTCCCGGTACCCAGCTGTTGAGGACTTTGTAGCCAAATACTGTGAAATCTGCTGTCATTGGAACGATTTCCTCGGCAACAGGTTCTACTACTTCTTCCTTTGCTGGTTCCTCGACGACTTCTACTGGAGCAAAGAGCTTAGAGACATATTCTTCAATATCACTCTTAAATACAGAGATATACTCTGATGGATCAATTTCCTTCGGGAATGCAAGCTTTAATCCATCAGGGATGAATTCAACAGAAACATTATCGGTGAGGAATGATCCATATTTATCGATTTCATAGAGAGCAAAGCCTCTTACGTCATCTTCAGTGAGAATTCCATTGATAGCAGTCTGAGCAACAAACTCTCCGTCATTCCAACTGTTCTCTACTACAAAGCCAAATACTTCAAATTCAGCAGAACCGGAAATAACAGGAGCAACTACCGGTGCTTCCTCAACAACAGGCTCTTCTACTACAGTAGGTACTTCAACATACTCCAAGAGAGCATATGCTGTACTCTTCGCACTATCTGACCAGACATTTCCGTCATAAGTACACTGGAGATAGAGAGTGTAATCTTTATATGGATCTAGTCCTACAGCCACATATGTATCTGTGTCTGCACTTACAACAGTCCAACCATCTTCATTTTCGCCATCAAGCTGATAGCGGTAAGATGTGACATACGGATCATTCAATAGCCACTGCCATGTAACATTCATCATCTTTGCTGCAGAAAGAGGCAGAGAGATGCAGAGTACGATAGCAATAAAGAGCAAAACTTTGGAAAGTTTCTTCATGTAAAACTCCTTGTCCTCTATAAATCATAAGTCTTAACCTCTTTTCAAGCAATATAGACATATTTCAAAATTTCATTATTTCTCATCATAAAAGAAACAAAGTCTTACAATGTGCAGTAATTGTTAAAGAAAGAGAGATGTGGCAACATCTCTGTATGGAACGATTAAAGAGACTTGCGGTATTTTGTGGTTCTGTTATGGGGAAAGACCATATATACAAAACTGAAGCTGAAAAGCTTGGAATAGAAATGGCAAAAAACTCCATCACTCTTGTCTATGGAGGAGGGAACAGAGGATTAATGGGAGTAGTCGCCCATGCAGTACACGACAATGGAGGAAAAGTAATCGGAGTATTGCCCAAGGCCATGGTAAGACCATCTGTCACAGATGGGCAGGTGGAGGACGAAGTCTATATAGAAGACGACATGCATCAAAGAAAAAAAAGAATGTATTCTCTCTCTGATGGATTTGTGGCTCTCCCCGGAGGAATCGGGACCATTGAAGAGATAAGTGAAATCTTTACTTGGCGCCAACTGGGATACACAGGCGGCAATGTTGCCCTATATAACATAAATGGTTATTGGGATCCATTTCTCAATATGCTTGATAAAGCCGTAGAAGATGGTTTTCTTTCTGAAAAAGTGAGAGAATCATTGATAGTGGCGGATGACACAGAGTCTCTCCTTTCCAGACTAGATATCGAAAGAGTCTCGCTACCAGATAAATTGAAGTGAAATATGAGAAAACTTAAACTAAACAGACAAGACTTTATAGACTGGATTTACATTGTATTCGGAACCTTCCTTACAGGGTTCGGAATCTCTGTATTCATGAATCCTGCCCGTCTCGCACCAGGGGGCGTTTCAGGCTTGGGAACAATTATCTATCACGTAATAGAAGATAAGACTGGAAAAACTATGGAGCTTGGTCTCATCATCCTTTTTCTCTCTATCCCTATATATCTACTTGGCCTCGCTGTATTTGGAAAAGAGTATGGAATAAGGACACTGATGGGGACCCTCCTCCTCTCTTTTTCCACCTTTATTTTCGATTCTATTTTTCCAAATGGAATCATCGATTACTCAAAAGAGTCTTCCCTATGGCTATGTACACTCTTTACAGGACTGACCAACGGTATAGGCATCGGGCTTGTAATGAGAACGGGAAGTAATACTGGAGGTACGGATATTATTGCGCAGATTCTTGCCAGGTACACGCCTCTTGGCATGGGAAACGCGCTTTTATTTGTAGACGGAACGGTTATATTGTCGTCTATCTTTATCTTCGGAATAGAGAATGCGCTTTATTCAGCCGTAGTTTCTATAATCATTTCTCTCATAATAGACAGAGTCATCGTGCCTTTTGGAACTAATTACGCAAAGACAGTTTATATTATCTCTCCTCATATAGATACAATCGGCGAATATATACTAAAAAACATGAATAGAAGCGGAACAATCATCCCATCCCGAGGTCTTTTCTCAGGAGAGAACAAGGAGATGCTAATGACAGTCATTCCTAAAAAAGACCTTACAAAGCTTACACGCTGTGTAAAAGATGCAGATCCCAATGCATTCTTAGTAATCCAGGATACATACCATGTACTTGGAGAAGGATACCAACCATTGGATGTCATTGCAGATAGTAAGGACGTATCTCAGAGTTGAATAAAGCCGGGTTTCAAGCCCGGCTCTACCTTCAGTTCTCCCAAAGTTTCTCTGGATAATATCCACTCTCGATCTTAGATCTGAGAGAAGCCATAACCATAGGCTTATCTTCGGGGTATGTCATACCAAACCACTTATCGTCGGAAGATAGGACTTCTACTGATCCTTCACCCTTCTCTATCATCTCTGCTACCCCTGAAGGCAAGAGACACTCTGTCTTTGGCTCAGCAATGTGATTCTTCTTAAACTCGTCCCAATAAGCTTGGAAACTGTCGAAAGCCTTTGGGGTGAAACCAAAGAAGTTCATACTTACAAGCTCTTTTCCTGTGAGAATCTCTTCGTGGTCATCGAATGCAGAGATTACTTTTCCGTCTCTCCAGAAAATCTTGAATGTCTCAACAAGGTCTGTAAGCTTTCCATCTTTTCTGTTACAGATAGCTCTTGTTACGGAACCAGAAGGGCTCATTGTATTTTCTAGTACAAAGCCTACCATTGCATGTGTCGTATCATTGTTTGACAAAGGAGACAAATACTTCGACATGGTCTCGTAAGCGCTTCTGCCATAGTAGTCGTCTGAATTGATGACAGCAAAAGGAGTCTTTACAACATCCTTTGCACACAGTACTGCATGGATAGTACCCCAAGGCTTTGTCCTGTCTTTTGAAATCAAAGCTTCTTCTTCTGTCAAAAGACTGTCTCTTGACTGGAATACATACTCAGCATCCATATTTCTGGCGACTCTGTCGAAAAGACGCTCTCTGAAATCTTTCTCAATATCTTTTCTGATAATGAATACGACCTTTCCGAATCCTGCATTTTTTGCGTCATAGATACCAAAGTCCAAAAGAGTCTCACCATGCATTCCTACTGCATCAATCTGCTTGACTCCCCCATATCTAGATCCCATGCCTGCGGCCATAACCAATAGTGTAGGTTTCATTTTTATTCCTCTCTTTTTTAAGAATACTACCCCAAATTATCAAAATAAGAAAGAAAACCTTGGTGTTCAATCTCTATTTTACACAGTTTTAGCCATTTTTGCGTATTAATAGTATGAACACAAATACTATTAATCAAATGGATCTGGCCATCAAACCCAGAGAGAAGTTAGAGGAAAAGGGAGTAAAAGCCCTTTCGGACAAAGAACT
>JALFCJ010000154.1 GCA_022771185.1 Spirochaetales bacterium
AGCGCCAAGATAGATAAAATCCTCACAGGAAAATATACAGCCATTCCTTGCTTTATCCTTATTATGGCCCTTGTGTTCTTCTTGACTTTCAATGTAATAGGAGCATATTTCCAGGGTTTACTTGAAAGTGGAATAGAGAGCCTGACTGCCATTGTTGACAGCGCTCTGACTCGAGGAGGAGTGAACAGAGTAATCCACTCCCTTATAATAGACGGTATTTTTACAGGAGTTGGAAGTGTCCTCTCCTTCCTTCCTATTATCGTTGTCCTGTTCTTCTTCCTTTCTCTTTTGGAAGACACAGGATATATGGCGAGAGTCGCCTTCGTTACAGATAAAGCCCTGAGAAAGATAGGTCTAAGCGGAAGAAGTATTGTTCCTATGCTCATCGGCTTTGGGTGTACTGTACCGGGCGTAATGGCGTCCCGTACCCTGCCGTCTGCTCGAGACCGTAAGCTTACTATACTTCTTACTCCGTTTATGAGCTGCACAGCAAAGCTTCCGATCTATGTATTCTTTGCTTCCGTATTTTTTCCTAAGTGTTCAGGCCTCGTTATAGTCTCTCTCTATGCTTTGGGAATCATATTGGGAATAATCGTTACTATTATAGGAAAGAATACATTCTTTAAGGGCGAAGCAGTTCCGTTTGTAATGGAGCTTCCATGTTACAGAATGCCTGGAGCAAAGAATGTTTTGATGCTTCTTTGGGACAAGGCGAAAGATTTCTTGGAGAGGGCGTTTACAGTAATATTCGTAGCATCCATTGTTATATGGCTCTTGCAGTCATTTGACACGAGGCTTAACTTCGTCGCCGACGTCGACAACTCAAGAAGTATCCTTGCCATGATTTCCGGCGCTGTTGCTCCTATATTTTCTCTACAAGGCTTTGGAGACTGGAGAGTAGTTACAGCCCTCGTTGCCGGATTTATGGCAAAGGAAAGCGTTGTCTCAACACTCTCTGTCCTGACAGGAACTGTGGGTGCTGTAGCTTCCATCCTAACACCAGGTAGCGCATATTCTCTTCTCGTGTTCTGTCTTCTCTATACTCCATGTGTAGCGGCCATCGCTTCCATTAGGAGAGAGCTGGGAGGAAAATGGGCATTCTTTGTTGTAGTATTCCAGTGTGTGCTTGCTTGGGTTATCTCACTTTTGTTCTCGCTACTAATGGGAGTAATACTATGAATGCTATGAGTATTATACTACTTCTTGTTATTCTTTCCGTCTTTATTGCTGTAGTGGTAAAGATAGCAAGAAATAGAAAGAAGGGAGGCTGTTCCTGTTGTTCAAGCTGTTCTACTTGTCAAAAGTGCAATAAAAAGAGAGAGAAATAGAAAGAATAAGGAATCCACAAGATAGATAGCGTTTATCATCTTGTGGATTATTTCTTCTTCCAATATGCTATGCCCCAGTTTTCAAAAGACCACCTATCTTCATAGGGGCTTATTTCGTAGTCGATATAATAAAGATCATTATTATAGTCGATAAAGTTGGACGGATACCAATCTAAGTTGACACTTCTTTCTTTCATTTCTCTTTGAATAAAAGAGAGAGCAGGGAAGTAAGAAGAGAGATCTTCGCCTCTATCCACTCTCTCCAGAGCTGTCTCTCCTTCTATATACTCTTTAAGTATTATCTCTCTTTCTCTATCCCAATATAGAAGGCGAGGAATCTTGACAGAGCTATCAAGAAGAAAGCGATAAGCATTAAGCTCCAAATCGACTTTATTAGTTGAGAAAGTATAATACTCTACTGTTTCATGGTGAAAACACTTAAGGGTGAAGAATCTACCTTTAGAGTCTTCCACAAGGAAAGAGTATCCACCCTTTCCCTTACCTAGTGTCTTCTGTACTTTGTACCTCTCTCCAAGAATATTTATAGTGTCGGAAATGTTAGGCTTCATAACTCTCTTCCAGACTCTTTGTCTTGTGTTCCAGTCCATGGAGCCAATCAGAAGTGCTCATATAGATAATGAAGATAATAGAAGAGAGGGACCATGTGATAGGTTAAGCCCAATAAACCAGAGTTATTGTGTGTGATATCGATATGGCCACTGTAATATATGAGACACGGAACACACACCAAGAGCCCAGCATAACTGCCATAGGAACTATGGCTTTTCCTGCTCCTCTCATTACTCCTGCAATAGAGTGGGAGAGGGCAAGAAGACAATAGAAGAGGGCCTCTGTATGTGCCTGCTTTACTCCATACTTTATTACCTCGGGATCTTGGTTAAAGAGCGAAATCGCTTGAGGAGCGAATATATAGAAAAGAATACCAATTGTTTCGGAGAGGATTACACAGACAAGAATTCCAAAGATTGCCGCTTCCTTCGCCCTCTTATAATTCCTTGCTCCAAGGTTTTGGCTGATGGATGTACTTAGAGCCATTGCAAAGGCATTGATAGGAATAAATGCAAAGCCCTCGATCTTTGAATATGCTCCGCTCCCTGCCACAGCAGTGGAGGAGAATGTATTGATGTTTGTCTGGACGACAAGATTGGCTATGGCTATAACGGAGTTCTGTATTCCAGATGGCAAGCCGTATCTTATGATCTCTTTTAGTATAGGTGGACAGAAAGAAATCTTCTTCAGTTCAACTTTGTAGAT
>JALFCJ010000239.1 GCA_022771185.1 Spirochaetales bacterium
AGGTGTAATTACTCGTAACTACAACAATAGTGTCTATATCGAGTCTTATGACGAAGAGACAGAATCCTCATATGGTATTTCCGTCTACTACGGTTATTCTCTCTCAGGTTCCGGCTTGGAGATACTCCAGGTTGGAAACAGAGTCAGAATCGTAGGAACCATGCAATACTATGCTGCAGGAGGCGTTTATCAGATATCAGGATTGAAGTATAGAGAAATGAAAAAAGATGACCCGGGTAACATCAGGCTTCTTGAGAAGGGAGTCAGTGTGGAGCCTAGAGTCATTGAGCCGAAAGAGTTAAATGGAAGGGAAGTTGAAGTGATTGTAGAAGATGAAGTCAAGTCTCTTCCCTATAGTGAAGCTCTTTTGGGAACTGTAGTGAAAATAGACGGCATCACTGTTGACGACGTTTATGTAACTACAAAAGAAGACTCTTCTTCTTTTGGCGCCATGACGCTTACATGCTCCAAAGATGGAGAGACTATCACTATTAGGACTCTTCCTTTCTATGAAGGTGGAGAACTGATGACAGAGCGCGATTTCTTGGGCTATGTCATTGATGTAACCGGTGTTGTGGACACTTATGAGGGCTCAGTCCAGATCAGAGTGTTCAATATAGATGACATAACTGTCTATTGACAGTAAGGAATTATTATGAAAAAAGCATTTTTGTACTCTTTGGTTGCAGTGCTTTGTCTTTTGGCAGTAGTAGGATGCTCTACAAGTAATAATACTACATCAGAGCCGTCCGGCTTAACAAAAGCTAAGAGCTATCTTTATGCAATGTATAAAGATAAAGCTGTTGCAACTGCAAGTGACTACACAGTAGTGGACACAGTGATGATCAATGGTGTCTCTTATAGTGTAGAGTGGTCAAGTGATGTAGATGCATCCTCAGTTTCTTTCGTCCCTGGCGACAAGCACATGGTCACAGTGGATGTAAACGAAAAGAGCCCTGTAGATGTTTCTTACACTCTTACAGCTACTCTCTCTGATAGTGTTGGAAACACAGAGACTGTTTCTTTCCCACACACAATCCCTGCATTTAAGGAAAGCTCTTGGGCTGAATATAAGGCAGCTGCAGATGATTCCACATTGGTTGTAAAGGGTGTTGTGACAGGTATCATGTCCAAGACAAAGGGAAACAGCAGCAACTGTCTCTATCTTCAGGATAGCGACGGTGGATACTATGTCTATGCAATGGCTGCAGACCCGATCGAAAGCGGAATCGAAGTCGGCATGACAGTCCGTGTAACAGGAGCCAAGGATACATATAGCGGAACACTGGAGATTGCAAACGCTACAGTGGAGATCCTCGACGAAGGAAAGACTGAGTATGCTCCAGTTGATTGGACAAGTAAGTATGATGCAGCAACAACCCTAAAGGACGAAGCTCTTACAAAAGAGCAGGCTCTTCTTGTAACAATAAAGGGCGTAGAAGTAACAGGTCAGGATACTTCCAGCGGTTACTATAAGTTCAAGAAGAATGGCCTTGAATCATATGTAAGAATCTCTTCTTCCGTCTGTCCTATCGATAAGGATGCCCAGACAGCTCTCAAGAATGGACATGCAGAACACTATGGATGGACAGCTGATGTAACAGGTGTCATCTGTGTATATGACGGTGCATTCTATCTTTCTCCTGTTGAAGGCTTCGATGCATTTACATATGTATCACTTCCTGAGAAGAGCGACGAAGAGAAGATTGCCTTCGAGCTTGATGCTCTTACTCTTATCGATAGTGTATCGGAAGACACAACAATTACTCTCCAAACTGTGGGTGCAGGCTATGATGATGTAAATATTGAGTGGACAAGTGATAATCCATGTGCTGTTATCGATGGATCCCAGCTCGTGATTACTCTTCCTGAAGAAGAGGCTCTTGTTACAGTTACCGCAAAGGCTGCTGTGGGAGAAGCATTTGGAGAAAAGAGTTTTACTATCAGCGTAGACGCTCTCTCAACTATTCTTGCTGGAGGACGCAGTGTATCTGAATACAAAGAGCATGTACCATATGGACTCTATACTTATCAGGCAAATATCGAAAAGAGACTCTTCTTTACAGGTGAAATAAGTGGCAAGTACCTTTCAACTTCCGACAAATATTCAAAGGCTGCAAGCGTTTACCTTGAAAAGGATGGGGAAGGTTGGAGAATCTACACAATTGTGGATGGTGCTAAGTTCTATGTGGAGATTGTTGATGGTAAGGCTGCCCTTAACTCTGAACCTGTGGGTAACGTATGGACTATCAACAGCGACGTAAATGTTCCTGTAACAATGGTAGGTGAGACAGAGTATTATCTCGGCTGCTACAAGACATACGATACATTCTCAGCTAGTAAGACTTCTTATATCCTCTCCGATACATCAGTTATCGGTGTCAGCCAGTTCCCAATGCAGATTGTTGAAGTAATGCCTGGCTTCGATGCTAACGATTGGGTTAGAAATTTCGATGAAGAAGTTGAGTGCATTTTGCTTGTTGAACAGAACAATATTGAAGAAACGCTGTACTTTAACGGTACAATCACCGGTGGTAAGTATCTTGGAACAACCAAAAAGTTTTCCGAAGCAGTAACAGTCAAATCTGAGATGGAAGGAGAGGGCTTTAGACTTTACTTCATGGACGGAGAGACCAAGACTTATATTGAGATCGTTGATGGAAAGGCTGCCCTTAATACAGAAGTAAAGGGCAATGTGTGGACATATAGCCAGGAAGGCAATACTTTCGTTACAAAGTGTGGAGATACTGACTACTATTTGGGCTGCTACAAGACATACGACACATTCTCAGCTAGTAAGACAAGCTATATCCTTTCCGACACTTCCGTAATCGGCGTCAGCCAGTTCCCTATGAAGGCTTTCACAAGTAAGAGTGTGTTTGTTACTATGGGCTTAGATTTGGCTACAGAAGTAGAAGAAGATGAAATTTACGTCTACAGTGTGGAGCAGAACAATATCGGAAAAGTTCTCTTCTTTACCGGTGATCTTGCAGGTGGCAAATATCTTGCAACATCCAATGATTTCGGTTATGCATCACCAATGAAAGTCCAGAAGGAAGGCGAAGGTTTCAGACTCTACTTTATCGATGGTGAAGGTAAGCATTATGTTGAGATCATTGATGGAAAGGCAACTGTCAATTCCATTCCTCAGGGTAGTGTTTGGGGTATTGATCCTGATACTGGCGTCATCATGACTGATTGTGGCGGAACAATGTACTATCTTGGCTGCTACAAGACTTATGATACATTCTCAGCCAGCAAGACAAGCTATA
>JALFCJ010000183.1 GCA_022771185.1 Spirochaetales bacterium
CCTTTCCCTTTGAAGAGCTGAGCATCTCCATGAGCCTAGAATTACTGTTTTCACTCATTTATCCATCTCCTGTTTATTTTGAACTCACCCCCATGATTTCATATTGAGAATATACGCATGAAAAATGATTGTCGACAAGACTATTATATTATTCTACATAAAAAATACTCATTCCATTTAAATTGTCTAAAATGAATGTTTTTTCAAATAAAAAACTTTTCCGCCTGTTTTATTAGTCCCAGTCCCTTAAGAGTAGCTAGGTATTTTTCTCTTGGCCATACACCGCTCTCTAAAGCTGAGTATACACTATCGTACCAATAAGGAAGAGAAGAGAAAGGAGTTCTTATGCTCTCCTTCTCAAATTCCTCTATTCTCTCTTCTCCATTAGACGATACTAGCTTTCCGTTCTTTCCATTCAAATCGAACTTATCGCTTTTAATACGAAAAGAAAAACCATCATATCCATCAGAAACTGAGAGAAAACCTCTCTCAAAGACAACTTCAATTCCATCTTCTTTTTCCTTTAATGCTTCAACTCTATCTTCTCCAAAGAGAGTATAAATGAGGTCGAAGGCAGGAGAAGCAGAGAATAGAAATAGAGATTTCTCCTTTATTCCTCCATCTTCTCCCCATACACCCATCCAGCGCTTAACAGGGGAAGGAAAAGACCAGGAAAGAGAGTACTCTTTTATTTCTCCCGACCGTCCTTCTTTTATTAATGACGAGAGACGAGATACAAGAGGATCAGATACCATCTGGGAAACAGGAAAGAGAAAAATCCCCTCTTCCTCCGCCTTCTCTACTATTTTCTCAGCTTCTTTCAAGCTTGGAGCCAAAGGTGTCTCTATTATTACGCTTCGCCCTGTTTCAGCAATAAAAGGAAAATGTTTTGAATTAAAGGGAAATGGTGAAGCCAATAGAACTATGTCGACACTACTGTCTTCCAATAAATACTCCAAGTCACCGTGGCATCTATCAATGTGATGACGCTTAGAGAAGCTTTGTGCCAGATTATATTTTTCGTCGGCAACAGAGACAAGGGAAAACTTGCTGCTTTTTGCTATTGCATAAGCGTGGTTATCTGCAGCAATCCCCGTTCCATATAATCCTATTCCTATAGAACTCAAAACTCCTCCGGGTCTTCTATTACATCCAAGCTGTCCAAGGCTGCATCCAATAGGTATCCAACGATCTCATCTTCGCTCTTTCCACCTATATATTCACCTAAAGATTCTCTGGTGTCAGAGCCATACATAGTTACTTTCATAGGTGAGAAGAAGCCTCTTATTCCATAGTCTTCCTGCAACACTCTGAGACTCTCACCTGTAAGAGAAGATAGAATCCTCAAATCATCTCTCTCAATTTGGATTGAGTACACAACATCACCATTTATCTCGGCTACTAAGGCCCAGACTATCTCTACGATACTGTCCTCTCCCACAGGAATAGGATTCTTTAGGAGCTTGAAGACCACGTCTTCACTCTTCCACCTCTTTATTTCTTTTCCCTTTCCCGCAATATTGGGGCTTAAAGTCCTATCAATGGGGCTTATATTTTCTCTATCTATGGTCATTTTCAGATTCCTTTATCAAATCAAGAAGAGTTCTCTTCTCCCCTTCTATACCTTTTTCAAAAAAAGATTGGGAGAATGTCTTTCCGTCACTATCTATTTTTTTACTTTTCAATGTATCTGATGAAAAAATAGCGTCGATTACATCAACCACCTTTATCTTTGACGATGGACGGGAAAGCATATATACAGAGCTGTTTACATTTACAGAAATAATAAGTCCTGCACCCTCGAGATCGCTTATTATGCTGTTGATCTGGCTCATGGGAATAGACAGCTTTGCACCAAGATCTTTTATGGAAGTACTGCCTTTGCCATTCTCAAAACGTCTTGCTATCTCAAGCATAATGTCAATTCCATGTGCAATCTGGCTGTCTCCCCTTTCAGGCCTGCCAATGACTGCGTTTTTATCTGGCCTAAATTGATAGATGTATGTAACTTCCATTACAAAGACAACCAAATACCATATTATGTATAGATACAACAATACAAAGAGAATCGACGCCAAGGATCCATAGATTACAGAGTAGCTGACTGTATAAGAAATAACTCTTGTGAAGATATATGTAGAGATATACGAGAGTATTGTCCCCAAAGCCGCCCCGCTAATGGAAGAAGAAGCGTTTATCTTGGCATTTGGAACAAGGCAGATGATAAAAAAGAATACCAGGAATACTACTGCAAATTGAGCAAGAGACCTCAGATATTCCCTCACGTTACCATTTTGAACATCCATCCCCATCTAAGTGTAAGCCTTGTCGTGTATAGTGTTACCAAGCGCAAAAGCAAATGTCAGAACCACGGTAAATACAATGAGAAAGATAAGAATCAAGACAAATCTTTTCATTGTACCTTCTGTAGGTTCTGTCCTGAATATGTGGTTTACAAGAGAGTAGATCTTGTTTACAAGAAACATGCCTGTGATTATGAAGGAAACTAATCCTACCACTCCCAAGGACATTGCAGAGCCTGTAAAGTTCACAACAGCGCTCATTACACTACTTCCTGTAGCTTCCCCGAAAGTATCGCACATCCACTCGGAGAGAACAGAAATAAATGGCTCCAAGGCTCCGAAGGCAGATAGAAAAGCCGAGAGGAACGTAATGCAGGGCACTATGGCTATCAGGGTGGAATAAACCATTCCCGATGCCAGGAGATTAATGTTGTCTCTCCCAATTAACTTAATACCCTGCCTTACTACAGAAAAATAATCAGATACCCAATAGTTCACCTTCTTTAGGAGGTTAAACTTAATCTTCATCAAACGAACTCCAGTAGAAATGATGCAGTGTCCGATGCTACAGTGTCATACATGACATCATTGAGAATCTCATGACGGCCATTTTTATAGAGTTTGACTCTTACATCTTTAATGCCTGCTTTTCTGTATAATTCTACAGCTTTAGCCACACCCTTTCCATATCCTCCTACTGGGTCCATATCTCCGCTTTGGAAGAAAATTGGAAGATCCTTGCGGATATTTTTTATCAACTCGTAGTTGTTTGCAGTCTCCAAGCCTTCGATGAGGTCTGCATAGAAGGTGGATGAACAGATAAAGCCGCAGTCCGGGTCCTCTTCATATTTCTTTCTCTCTTCTTCAATAGAGGTCAGCCAGCAGAAGACTCCTTCTTTATTCCAGTCGAACTTTTTGATGTATGAACCGAAGATAAGATTATTAAGCCACTCGTCTTTATGCTTGGTTCCATACTTTTTTGCCCTGGAAAGTGCTATCTTTCTTCCCACTTTGCCAATAATACCCTGGCCGGCTCCGCTTCCCATTATTACAGCCGCCCTATAAGCATCGCTGTGTCTCTCCAGGTTTGTTCTGGTAAGGAAAGAACCCATTGAGTGTCCCATAATAAAATGAGGAAGATTTGGATATTCTTTTTCTATCTTCTGATCCAACTCCCAGCTGTCGTCACATATTATGTTCCAGCCGTTCTCCTGGGCAAACCATCCTTTATCTTCATCGCTTTTCTTTGTCTTTCCATGACCTCTATGGTCCTGGATATATACCACAAAGCCCTTGTCGTTTAGAAATCTTGCGAATTTATCATACCTGAGACTGTGCTCAGCCATTCCATGGTTTAAATGCAAAGTAGCCTTCGGATTATCCACTCGCCATACCCTATAAAACAATGAACTACCATCTCTAAGTTTCAGTGTATTTTCTTCCATTTTTTACTCTCCAATAAAAGTATAAGGTCAAATAAATAAAAGAGCAAAGTAGACTTTCTTTTCTGTAGTGGCGCATTGATGGAACAAAAAGTAAAATAGGAATATGGAAAAAAAGAAAATACTTGTCTTCTCCGATGTTCATGGAGACGAGATGGCTATGATGAGAATAAAAGAAGCTGAAAAAGAGATGGAGACAGACCTGCTATTATCCCTTGGAGATTTATGTCCCGATCCATATAACCCTATATGGAGAGGAATAATGGGAGTAAGAGGAAATATGGACAGGTTCTATGAATATGGAGACCTACCCTTCCCTCCCCGGGAGTTGATCCTCAGTATGGATGGAAGAAGAATAATCGCCATCCATGGCCATGAATACCCATCCATCTCCCCTGAGAGAGGAGACATAGTTTTATATGGACACACTCACGTAGCGAAATCGGAAGAGCGAGACGGAGTATATTACTTTAACCCTGGCTCCCCTTCACGCCCTAGGTCCTCTTCAGGACCCACTTTCGGAGTACTTGATACAGAGTCTTTCACTCTCTTCTCCCTCTTGGATTTCAAGAGAATCTCAACCCTAACTTTCTCTTCGTCCCAATAACTTTGGAGTCTTACTAAAGGAACAGTATCTGTGGAAAGTGCACTTTGACACTGAAGTGTAAAGTAGGACGGAATATCATTCCACTTATCCGGCATCTTTTCCATGACTTCCATTCCCTTCTCCAGTAACTCCAAAGCAGAGTGGCCGAAAGCTTTATAACGACGTGAATAGAATCGTGCCAAAATATGGGAATGGAATACTACCTCGGGTGCCTTCGAATAATAAGAAGCATTACTGCAGAATGGAGGATGGCCAAAAGCATTGAGTGCCAAAGTATATACAGCTTCATAAAAAGCAATTATTGCTGTTGCTCTCTCATCTGGTCTCTTTGCAGGGAAAAGCATTGTGGAAGGAAGAAGGAATCCAAGCCCAGAGCTATAGCTGAGAGCCATAGCAGAAGAGCCCCTCAAATCATAATCGATAGGCATATGGTCTACACACTCTATGGCGCCTTCCACATCCTCTAGTCCATTATAAAGAATTGCGCCGGAAGCAAGTCTCTTAATAAAAGCCAATACTCCGTCAAGAGATGAATCAAATCCATATTTTGAATAATTATCAGGACCTAAAGCCAGAATAGATCCTATTATTCCTCCAGTAACAGAGGTATTGAGGCCTTCTTCATTAGTCAGAGATACTATTCTGTCTATATCTTCAGGATCAAAGAAACCTAGGTTAGTTCCCATTGTCATTATTTCCTTCCAAGTAGGAAGAATATGACCGTCTCTCTTTCTTCTGTCACATGCCAGAAGACAGTCTGAGCAGCTTTCAGGATATGTCCCGTACTTTTCCATCATTGCTTTTCCATCCAATGAAGCGGCTCTTGGATCAAAACGGTCTTTCCATCCCCTTACAGGAAGCCAACCTAAGCGGGAAGCGTCTGATATAAAACAATATCCTCCGTATGTTCTGACTTTTTTAAAAAACTTACCTTTCTCTCCATCTTTCTCAGGTACATTTCCATGCCCCAACTGTCTATCCGGGAAGCCAGGAAAAACAATCCCCTTCAAATTATGAAGATAAAACGCGTAACCAAGGTCAAAGCCGTTTATGGACTTTCCTTTACTCTGTATTACAGTATACTTTACGCCTCTATCTGCAGAGGGACCTGTAGAGAGGGCCAAATCAGAGAGAGAAGAGAGTGCAATATTCTCAAAAGAAAGAGAAGAAGAGTATCTAAGATTCTCACTGGCAATTATCTCGACTCTTTCTTGATTTAGAAGTAAATACTTCATTCTCTCATTTCGTCCCATTATGACCATGGCCTTTATTCCAAGCCTAAAGAGGGAATATCCATGGGAAGAGTTGGACACTGCGTAGGTTTCACGACCCATAATCGCAGAGTGCCAAACAATAGACCAAGAGTTGATGGATGAAGACGAAATAGATGAAGAAGGAGGTGCAGACAGTACTAGAGAATCCTCTCCATATTTCCTATGGAGTCCGATTCCCAATAGAAGCCCCTCTTCTGTGGAAGAGTCTTCTATGCGATCTACGCTTAGTTTCTTTAAATCAACCAACAACACGTCCATACTTCGATTATATATAGAAGAAGAGATTTTTGGTATACGAAAAGAAAAGCGGAAATAAAAACACAAATTCCTTTTCTTTGTTATCATAAGGACATGGAAAAGAACACAATAACCTTCAATGGTATGCAGACTGATACTTTTATTGAAAAGTCATCTGCAAGAATCGTCTACTTGTTAGGTAAACAAAGAAAGCTTGGTTACCACGACAATCCTCCTGTTGCAGCAGTAGTAAACGGGGAGTTAAAGTCTCTCCAGACAGAGATTCCTGAGAACGCTGTAATAGACTTAGTCTATCTGGATTCAAAAGAGGGGCGGACGGCTTATAGAAAGACCCTATGTTTCCTTCTCTCCTATGCATCCACTGTCGTATATCCTGATAGGACATTACTTGTGGGGCACTCTCTCGGAGACGGATATTACTTCTCATACAAAAACAAAGAAAAACCGGATATAGATAAACTGAAGAAAGTCATGGAGAAAGCCATCGAAGACGATATGATCGTAGATATCGAGACTCTCTCCGCTTCCCAGTCTCTTACATATGTAGAGAAAATGAGACTTAAAGACACCGAAAAACTCTTGAAGACAAGAAATGACGGAGCATATACATTCAATAGAATAGGAAGCGCCCTTTCTGTCAGTTACGAGCCGCTTCTACCGTCCCTGAAGCTTCTGGAAGTCTGGGATATCATGGAGTATGGAGGAGGAATCCTACTCAGATACCCTCAATCCAGGGACAAGGGAAAAATACAGCCATTCCAAGATAATCCTCTTTTATTCAAAGTCTTTGAAGAGACCAAAGAGAAATCAAAGATTCTTGATGTAGATAGCCTTGGTGCCTTGAATATGAAGGTAACGGAAGGAAAGATTGATGAAGTCATAGTCCTCTCTGAAACTCTCCAACGTCGTCGTTTCAGTAAAGCCGCAGAAGAGATAAAGAAGAGAGGCGGTGTTAAAGTAGCCTTCGTCTCAGGTCCTGCCTGCTCGGGAAAGAAGAGCTCTGGGATCAAATTATGTGCAGAACTTAAGATTCTGGGTTATACACCGATAATGTTCAGCCTTGACGACTACAGGACAGGGCAAAAAGGTGTAAGCCTGGAAAGCCTGGATATAGAACTTCTGAGACATCATGTTTCAGATTTGCTATCTGGAAAAGAAGTAGAGCTTAATGGTCTCAGCCAATATGATGCAAAGAGATTATTTAGAGTCAACAAAGCCAAGATGGATGAAAAGACTATACTTGTCGTAGAGGGTGTTCAGACTCTTAACGAGAAGCTGCTTCCATCATTAAACGACGATGAGACATTCAGAGTCTTTGTCTCGGCTTTGACCCAGCCATGTATCGACACAATGAGCGGTATCTCAACCCGTGACAATAGATTATTGAGACGAATAGTAAAAGAGTGCAGGACAAAAGGTGTTTCCGTCTCCTCGGTAATTGAGAGTTGGGAAGGAATAGAGGAAGAAGAAAAGAGCCAGCTTTTTCCATATCAGAACAATGCAGACATCATGATAAACAGCGCCCTGGAATATGAACTGGGAGTTCTCTCCACTTACGCCATGCCTCTATTACGTTCCATTAAGCCGGAGGAAGGCAAAGCCTACACTACAGCAAGAAGGCTTATGGCATTCTTGGATCTTGTTTATCCGATTCCATCGGAAAAAGTACCAAGTGACTCAATCTTGAGAGAGTTCATTGGTGGCAGCGTCTATAACCTTACCTAAGAGCTGTCTTATCATCTAAGGCCCCGCATTCAAGAATAATGTCGGGGTTCTTTTTTATCATATCCAACAGCCTTAAGGCAGAGCCCCCTATTTCGTTTGTTCCTGCCTCCCAAGCCTCCACGGTCTTGGGTGAAACATTCATTACAGAAGCAAAGACTGAAACAGAGAGCGATAGTTTATCCCTTAGTTTTTTAATCTCTGTTGCACTCATACTCTCTGGCTCCACCGGAACCAGATACTTGTTTCTTTTAGTAATGACGCCCTTTTTTTTAGGGAAAAGAGCGTCTTTTATCGTATCTTTATAGTATGTACTCAATTTGCCTTACCTAAGATGTGCATGGCTTCTTCAATAGCTTCCTTAAGCTTAGCCTTACACTTTCCACATCCAGTTCCTGCTCCTGTAAGAGCTGCAAGGTCTTCGATATTTTTTACCTTGTCTTCTCTTACAAGGCTCTCAATCATCTGGTCTGTAACGTTCTTACACTCGCAGATTATTACAGCTGAGTTAGCTTTATATGGGTTAGGAAGATTATTCTTCTCCAAGTAATCGTCAACAGCAGCCCTTAAAGCCTTGTCTCCGAGAACAGAGCAATGGAACTTATGCTCCGGAAGTCCTCCAAGCTTATCCATAATAGCCTTAGGTGTAAGCTTATAAGCCTCCTCCAGCGTCATACCTATAGCCATCTCACTCATCATAGAGGTAGAGGCGATGGCAGAGGCACATCCATATGTAAGCCATCTAAGATCGCTGATCTTTCCATCTTTTACCTTGATGCCTACTCTCATTTGGTCTCCGCAAGCCAATGAGCCTACTTCGCCTACTCCGTCAGCCTCGAAATCCTCACCTTCTTTCCAAAGGTTTCTTGGATTCATAAAGTGGTCTTTCACCACGTCTGTATATACCCACTGGGCCATAAAACTTTGTGCCATATTTTACTTCCTTGTGCTCATTTCTCTTATTTTCTTAATAATCGGAGGAAGCTTCTCCAAAGTATAATCCACATCTTCATCCGTGTTATACCTTCCAAGAGAGAATCTGATGGAACCATGAGCCAATTCCACATCCACTCCTGCAGCAAGAAGTACATAGCTAGGTTCCAAGGA
>JALFCJ010000195.1 GCA_022771185.1 Spirochaetales bacterium
CTACGATATAGATGAAAGAGTAATTGAGAGAGCAAAAGAAAGAAGCGGCCTTGATATTTATCACACTGCAGACTACAGGGATCTAGATATATGGGGCGATGTAGTTCTCACTATCTTTTTCGGCAGGCTTTGGTCTGACGATAATCTTTCTTCCCTGCTATCCCGAGCAAAAAAAAGACTGATTTCAATCCATAGCCTTCACACTGGGCAGAATGATACCATCAAAGGTAGAAAAACTCCGGGGCTAGAAGAAAGCCTTTCTTTTCTAAAAGACAAGGGTTTAGAAGCTAAGGGGAGAGAGATTATAATTTCTTTCCCTCAGCCCCTGAAGGCAATGGAGGAAGCAGAGCTCTTCATAAAAGAAAGCTACCCTGGAAAAGATGTGTCACTTTACTTACCTTATGTAAAAAAGACAGGTGACAAGACCTATCCATATATACTTTCAAACAAAAAAAGAATGGTGATTCTTGCTATAGATAAGTAACTTTTACTTACTCTCTTACTCTCCTTTCAACGCCTATTTCTGAAAGTCGAACATTAACAACATGTTCTGTTGAGTCTATTTGACACAAATTAAACAAAAAGTGTTGATTGTATGATTTGATCATTCATTATATTTAATTTGTTTTTTCATAGGTTTATCCTCATTTAATGGAGGAAGAAAATGGAAAACGACAATAAACAAAACAAGAAGCCGCTACTTTACTACATTGCATTGGTTTCTTTGATAATCCTACTATTAAACGCATTCGTATTCCCTCTCTTTTCAGGCCATAGAGTAACTGAAGTTGGATATTCCACCTTTCTAAATATGGTGGATGAAGGAAAAGTAAAAGAAGTAGTTTTAAATGACAACTATATTCTCTTTACTGCCGAAACAGAAAATGGAAGAACACTTACATTCCAGACAGGAGTATTCCCTGACGATGGGCTTAGGGAGAGACTGGAGAACGCAGGAGTTTCATTCTCTTCATATATAGAATCTGAGGGATCTCCATTCATATCATTCCTTATTGCTTGGATTCTCCCTATCCTTATGTTCTCTCTTCTCGGTAGACTCCTTTTCTCGGCTCTCAACAAGCGAGGAGGAAACGCAATGAGTTTCGGTTCCTCAAATGCAAAGATATATGCAGAGAAAGAGACTGGTGTCACTTTCAAGGATGTACAGGGAGAAGACGAAGCAAAAGAAGCTTTAGAGGAAATAGTAACCTACCTCCACGACAATAAGAAATATGCAGAAATTGGTGCAAAGCTTCCTAAGGGAGCACTGCTTGTAGGTCCTCCGGGAACAGGTAAGACTCTACTGGCAAAGGCTGTTGCAGGAGAAGCAAAAGTGCCATTCTTCTCAATCTCCGGTTCTGAATTTGTGGAGATGTTCGTAGGTATGGGAGCCAGCAAGGTAAGAGACCTTTTCAAACAGGCATCAGAGAAAGCTCCTTGCATCGTATTCATCGATGAAATCGATACTATCGGAAAGAAGAGAGACGGAAACGGTATGGGTGGAAATGACGAAAGAGAGCAGACACTTAACCAGCTTCTCACAGAGATGGATGGCTTCGATGCAAACAAAGGCGTCGTAATCCTTGCCGCCACAAATAGACCAGAGACTTTGGATCCTGCACTCTTGAGACCAGGTAGATTCGACAGAAGAATCCCAGTAAACCTTCCAGACCTTCAGGGAAGAGTTGCTATACTCAAGGTACATGCAAAAGATGTAAAGATGGAAGACAATGTAGACTTTAACGCCATTGCAAGAGCAACAAGCGGTGCCAGTGGAGCAGAACTTGCAAATATCATAAACGAAGCCGCATTGAGAGCCGTCAGACAGGGAAGAGAGAAAGTCACCCAAGAAGACTTGGAAGAGAGCGTAGAGACTGTCATTGCAGGATATAAGAGAAAGAATGCAGTTCTAAGCGAAGAAGAAAAGAAAATCGTTGCATTCCACGAAATAGGACACGCACTTGTAGCCGCAAAGCAGACAAACTCCGCTCCAGTTACAAAGATTACAATTGTTCCTCGTACTTCCGGCTCCCTTGGATACACGATGCAGGTTGAAGAAGGTGAAAAGAATCTTATGAGTAAGGAAGATATCTTGACCCAGATATCTACTCTTACAGGAGGAAGAGAAGCTGAGAAGCTAATTTTCGGCAAGATTACAACAGGTGCTTCCAACGATATTGAACGAGCCACAAAACTTGCCAGAAGCATGATCACACAATATGGTATGAGCGATCAGTTTGGCATGGTAGCCCTTGAAACCGTCACTAACCAATATCTTGGTGGCGACACATCTCTTGTCTGCTCTCCTGCAACCAGCGAGGCCATTGACAAGGAAGTTGTAAAGATTATTAAAGAAGCTGAGGAAAAAGCTTATAAGATTCTTCAAGACAACAAAGATAAGCTTAATGAGCTCTCTGCTTTCCTACTTGAGAAAGAGACCATAACAGGAGAAGAGTTCATGAAGATTTTGAATGCTTAAGAAAAGCTAAGGGCGGTGAAAAACCGCCCTTTACTTTTCTCACATTTCTGCGCGGGATATCTTAAGCCTTATGCCTCTTCCTCCATCCAGGTAACAGACTTCTCTCCCGCTTTCATCGAGAGTCTTGATTAAAAGAATACCTTCCTTCTCCCTATCCTCTTCCGTTTTGGGTCTGATGATTCTCAACACTTCCTCAGCGTCATCATCTTCCAGGTAATCCATTACTCCTTTCTTAATCATCTCTTCGATAATTCTTTCCAATTCATTTAACTCTTCCATATTGGACCTCCAATATATATAACGCGTTTTTCCTTAAAACTGTCGTTTTTTGGAGGTTATGGTGCAATATAAAGGCTCCCCGAATTGAGGAGCCATAGAAAAAGAGAGGATTATTACTCTCCAACTGTACCTGTTCCAAGAAGTGAACCTTGTGTAACAGGAATAGGACCATATTGATAAGTAGAGACATACTGGCCGTTCCACTTCTCTACTCTTGCTTTCTCTACTTCAAGTTTCTTCAACTCAAGTTCAACTTCCAAATTTTCTGCGACTTTTTCGTTGTAGTAAGCAAGAGCATCAGCTTCCACTTTCTTTGCTTCTGCCTGCAATTGTGCCACTTCCAAAGCTGTCTCAGCTTCAATCATAGCCTTCTCTTTCTCAGCATTTGCCCTGATGATTATTGCTTCCTGCTCAGCCTGAGCTTCCTTGATCTGCTTCTGAGCTTCCTGCTGTGTAATCTGCAGTTCCTGTTCTGCAATCTTAACTTGCTGTGTGGTCTTCATTGTCTCTGCAATCTGCTCGTCAAAGGCAGGAGACCAATCCCAGTTGGAGATGGCGATCTGAGTAATCACAATGGGGTAATCTTTCATCTTGCTCTTCAAAGATTCGCTGATCTCTCCACTGATCTTTTCCTGCTGCTCTACAATCTGATAGATTGTGTATCTACCGACAGACTCTTTTACGGAAGCAAGCATTGTCTTTTCAATGGCACTTCTAAGAGAAGATTCAGTGTACTTGGTAGCTGCATCATAAAGTCTTGATTCATCATAAATCCAGAATACATCTGCTGTAAGACCAATAGTCTGCATATCACTTGTAACGGCACCATCGGAACCGATAGAGAAGTCTATTTCATAGTTCACTGGAGCCAATGAATACTTTCTGATTGTCTGTGCAAATGGAATTGTGAAATGAAGACCTGGTTCCAAGACTTCTTCCCCTGCTCTTCCAAATGTTACGAGGATACCTCTTTCTGTAGTTCCTACACTGGAAAAACAGTTGAATATGACAAACAGAGCCACAATGGCGACGAGAATGATGATAATCAGTCTTCTAACTTTCATTTTCGTTTCTCCTTAAACAAAAAGGAATATAACCCCAAATCACGACAAAGGGAAGTGTATGGGAAAGAATAATAAAACTATTGTTCAAAATAAAAGGCCCGTCTGACAATATCCCCCAAGTCAGACGAGCTCTTTGCATAAGTTTTCATCCCTGTGATAGTTTCATATAAACTTTCAAGCTTTTCCCAGGATAGGAGAATAATACAACGCTATCTGCACATAAACCGCACTTTAGACAGAAAAATGACCACTATCTCTAGTGGCCACGGAAAAACTATGTTCTATCCTCTATTAGTTATCGGACATAACTCTTTCTTTTCCATCAGAAAGGAGTTTCTCCAAGAGGTTTGCAGGATCCTTGAATCTCTCAAGGAGAATCATAGCTGCAATTACATATGGCTTATAAGAAGCCTGCTTATAGAGTGGTTCGATATATCTATCGAAGACAGAAGCGTCGACTTCACCTTCCTTACAGGAAACACCTGTGATGTCTGCCGGGAGACAGTGGAGATAGAGAGCCTTTCCATCTTTTGTAAGCTTCATCATATCTTCTGTGCAAGCCCAGTTCTTGAACTTAGCGTTGTTTTCCAAGCACTTCTTTTCAAGAGCGTCAAGTTCATCGAACTTCTTCTCTTCAACAAGCTTTGTTCTCTCTTCCATAACTGCAAAAGAAGCCCATGACTTTGGATATACGATATCTGCATCCTTGAATGCTTCTTCCATTGTTGCAACTTTCTTGAAAGAACCGCCAGACTTCTTTGCATTCTCTTCTGCAACCTTTTCGCACTCTGGCATGACATCATATCCCTCTGGATGAGCAAGGACTACATCCATACCGAATCTTGTGAAGAGTCCGATGACGCCCTGAGGAACAGAGAGTGGCTTTCCATAAGATGGAGAATAAGCCCATGTCATAGCGACCTTCTTACCCTTAAGATTCTCCACACCACCGAAGTAGTTGATTACGCTGAGCATATCTGCCATTGTCTGTGTAGGATGGTCGATATCACACTGAAGGTTGACGATTGTAGGTCTCTGCTCCAAGATTCCCTTGTCATATCCTTCCTGGACACTGTCAGCAACTGTCTTCTGGTATGTGTGTCCCTTTCCAATATACATATCATCTCTGATACCGATGATATCAGCCATGAAAGAAATCATGTTGGCTGTTTCTCTGACAGTCTCACCATGTGCAATCTGGCTCTTCTTCTCATCAAGATCCTGAACTTCAAGTCCAAGAAGGTTACAAGCAGATGCAAATGAGAATCTTGTTCTTGTGGAGTTGTCGCGGAAGACGGAGATTCCAAGACCAGAATCAAAGACCTTTGTAGAGATATTGTTCTCTCTCAAGCCTCTGAGAATCTCAGCTACTTCAAAGACAGCTGCAATTTCATCATCTGTTTTATCCCATGTGAGATAGAAGTCATTCATATACATCTTGCTGATATCAAGCTTTCTGAGGTCAGCAATTCTCTTCTTGATTTCGGATTTTGTTTTCTTAGCCATAATGCTTTCGGCCCTCCAAGTGTTAGTGGTACGACAATAATCTATCATCAATATTTGAAGCATGCAAGAATTTTTGTTGCGTTTTGTTGCACTTTTTATAGTATTCCCAGTCTCTTCAATTCCTTTTCAGTCTCATCTGGCGTAATAAACAAGACACCTGTTCCCCCTTCGTCTCTCCACTCTCTTATGTTTTTTGAAAAGTCGTCTATAAGAACGGCGCCCCTTCCATTTACATAGTTTACTTTCTCTTTTCTTAGAACCGTGTTTACTACGATATTCTTCGAGAGATATTTTTCAACCCAAGCTTTTTTATCGATTGAAGCGTTGATGATTCCCCTACTTTCCTTGGGCACTCCTGTAAGAATCCTGCACCTATCACCATATTTATCATATACTTTCCAGAAAAGTTCCAAAGATCCTTCTATAGGTTTCAGCATATAGTAAAAGTGATCATATTCTCTCATAGCGGAGAACAAGATATCGTCGTCCCCCTCCCTTTTATGCTCTTGGTCTACGACTTCTATGTTGAGAATCTCTCTCTGTCCTCTCTTGAAATCCACTAAAACGCCATCCATGTCAAAATAAATGCAATCAATATCCATCTCTTTTTCCCTTGTCTCCTACATAAAACTATTATAGTTTAAGATATATGAGCGGTAAAACGACGAAAATGGCAATAGCATATGCTCTGAAGGAACTTGTTGAGGAAAAGAGCCTCAACAAGATTACTATCCAGGATATTGCTGAAAAATGCGGAATCAACAGACAGACATTTTATTATCACTTCCCAAATATCATAGACTTGGTGGAGTGGATACTTTACACAGATGCAGAGAGACTAATGCAGGGCAATAAGACATACGATACTTGGCAGAAGGGATATCTCTCTGTGTTTAAGACAATCGAAAAGGACAAGTCTTTTATCCTTAATGTATATCACCATGCCCCAAGAGAGTATATTACTTCGTTTCTATACACTGTCACACAAAGGCTTTTGTTGGATGTAGTAAAGGAGAAGGCGAAAGAATTAAGACTAAAAGTAAAAGACGAAGACATTCTCTTTGTGGCTGACTTCTTTAAGTATAGCCTTGTAGGCATAGTCTTGGACTGGATAGATAAAGACATGCAGATGGATGCAACGGATGTAGTAAAAAAACTGGACTCTATTATTCACGGCACCATGGAACAGGCGCTGAGAAACGCAGCCATCAACGTCTAGTTATACATTTTTAGCGCTTTGTCGTATATTGGGCCAATGAAATCTCTTTGTCTTCTATTGGGACAAGGAGTTTTTTTTGCTCATACTTTCTTTTCTTAATTGTAATTATCTTACTTCCAACAACAGATAAATAAATTATTTGGAGGTAATATATGTATTATTCAGCAGGAACTTATGAGGCATTTGTTAAACCAGAGAAACCAGAGGGTGTAGAGAAGAAATCTGCATACATCATCGGTACAGGACTAGCTGGCTTATCTGCAGCATTCTATCTTTTGAGAGATGGACAGATGAAGGGTGAACATATTCACCTACTAGAGAAGCTTGAACTTGCAGGCGGCAGTTGTGACGGTAGAAAAGATGTAACTAAAGGCTTCTTTATGCGTGGCGGAAGGGAGATGGACAATCACTTTGAGTGCATGTGGGATCTATATCGCTCCGTCCCATCATTAGAAAACCCAGAGTTAAGTGTATTAGATGAGTATTATTACTTAAATAAAAAAGATCCCAACTACTCTCTTTGCAGAGCGACTGTGAACTGTGGCGAAGACGCCCATACAGACAAGATGTTTAATCTAGATAAGGAATCTGCCCTTGCCCTTTCCAAACTCTTTATTACACCGGAAAAGGATCTTGAAGACAAAAAGATTTCAGAAGTACTTCCTCCTTCATTCTTCGAAACAAACTTCTGGCTCTATTGGCAGACAATGTTTGCTTTCCAGAAGTGGGCTTCTGCATTGGAGATGAAGAGATATCTTTGCCGTTATGTCCACCATATCGACGGTCTTCCAGATTTCTCTGCCCTTCGTTTCACTAAATATAACCAGTATGAATCAATGATTCTTCCTCTGGTTAAATACCTAGAAAAGGGTGGCGTGAAAATTGAATACGGTATGGATGTAAAGAACGTCTTGATCGAAGACAAGAATGGAAAGAAGACAGCCAGAAGCATAATCTACGAAAAAGACGGCAAGAGTGAGTCCATTGAACTGGATGAAGATGATCTAGTATTCATAACAAACGGATGCTGCACAGACTCTTCATGCTATGGAGACCAAAAC
The DNA here is from genome assembly GCA_022771185.1 of Spirochaetales bacterium. Lineage (GTDB taxonomy): Bacteria > Spirochaetota > Spirochaetia > Sphaerochaetales > Sphaerochaetaceae > Ornithospirochaeta. Next base: position 7,609 of record JALFCJ010000195.1, read on the forward strand.
CATTCCCCTGACTTATCAGGGTTAAAAGATGGATATGGCGAATCTTGGGATATGTGGAACAGAATTGCATCACAGGCAAAGAATGGAGAATATGGTAACCCTAAAGCTTTCTCTAGCGATATTGAGGCCACAAACTGGATGAGTGCTACAATAGAAACCAGCGACAATGAAATCATCGAAAAAATCATGGCCATCTGTAAGCGTGATCCAAGAATGGGAAAGGTAACTACAGGAGGAATCGTAACAGTCAAAGACAGTACAAAAAACTGGTATATATCCTGGACAATAAACCGTCAGCCTCAGTTTAAGAGCCAAGACAAGAATGCAGTCCTTATCTGGTTATATGGCCTCAATACAAATGTAGAAGGCAACTGGATGAAAAAGAAGATGAGAGAATGCACAGGCAGCGAGATAGCAGAGGAGTGGCTCTACCATATCGGTGTTGACAAAGACAAGATCAAAAACTTGGCTGAGAATAAGTGTAACACTACAACATGCTTTATGCCTTACATCAACGCATTCTTCCAACCAAGAAAAGAGAGTGACAGACCAAAGGTCGTACCTGAAGGCTCAGTAAACTTTGCTTTCATCGGTCAGTTTGCAGAGACTCCGAGAGACACCATTTTTACTACTGAATACTCAATCAGAACAGGTATGGAATCTGTATATACACTTTTGAACGTCGATAGGGCTGTACCTGAAGTCTGGGGAAGTAAATATGACGTAAGAGAGCTATTGAAAGCTTGTTACTATGCAGTAGACAAGAAGACTATCGACCAGCTTCCTCTCGATCTGAAAGAAAAGTTCCTGATTAAAAATGTCATGAAGGCGA
>JALFCJ010000218.1 GCA_022771185.1 Spirochaetales bacterium
TCTTTCTGCATAGAGCAACCATCAAGGGAAATTGTCACCCCATGTTTCTTTGCGATGGATGCCGCAGAGTATGCATTTTCCCAATTGGTTCCATCGAGGTGAAGGATGTCGGCACCCTTAATGATTTCTTCTAATTGAGAATTCCATTCGATTCCAGGATTTGTATCCCTCTGAGGAAACTTCGTTCTAGAACCATTTGCAGGATTCACCATTACAAAAGACTCTAAGCCGTGACAGTCTTTACGTCTTATGATGTTGCATCCAACTCCGTCCATAACAAAGAGTTTTTCAATTTCATCCGTAACATTGTCAAAACCGCCGTTACCTATGAAAAGGGTAGGGACACCCAATCTGGAGAGGGTAACAAGAGCCGTAGCGACGGCACCTCCACCTTGAGTCAAGATGGAAGTTATATGTGTGGAATCATCCTCCATTGGATAGTTTTCCACTGTACATATTTTGTCTAGGCAACTATGTCCGACACCTACGACCCGATATTCCTTCATTTCCTATTCGCTACCTCTATAGCCTTGGCTACTATGTTTTCCTTTGTTATGCCATAGAAAGCCAAGAGTTCATCGGTCTTTCCTGACTGACCGAATTTATCGTCAATGGCAATATATGAGAATTTGACTCCGTCTTCCTCTACCAGCGCGGCTGCTACTGCTTCAACCAAGCCTCCTATAGAATTGGCTTCTTCAAGAACCAAGACTTTTTTCCCGCATTTCTTCACTTCTCTGATTATTCCATCCTTGTCCAAAGGCTTTATTGTGTGAATATTGATCAATGAAGCATCAATGCCTTTTTCCTTCAGTTCTTCCAAAGCCCTATGAGCAAGAATTGTCATCATACCTGTTGCGATTATGGCAAGGTCTTTCCCTTCTTTTATTACTTGGGCTTTACCTATTTCTATCTCATCCTCAACTCTTGTGATGTTTTCGACCGGTTCCCTGCAAGTCCTTATGTAAACAGGGCCTTTATGGTCATACATCAACTTGGCCATCTTCTGGGCCTGGTTTGAATCGCATGGTTGAAGAACTACCATTCCAGGTATGGAGCGCATCGCAGCAATATCTTCAACAGCTTGGTGTGTGCCACCATCTCCTGCTGCCGTTATTCCTCCATGGCTTCCGATAATCTTAACATTTAGTCCAGAGTAAGCCACAGCATTTCTAATAATTTCATATGCCCTTCCTACAGCAAAGACCGCCATAGATGAGCAATACGGAACCAATCCTATTCTGGAGAGTCCTGCAGCGATACCTATCATATTCTGCTCTGCAATTCCTACATCGATATATCTATCGGGGAATGCTTTCCTGAATGCTTCCGATCCAGTTGTCTTTGCCAGATCTGCATCCAATGCATAGACATCTTTTTTCTCTTCTGCCAGAGCTACAAGACCCTGGTAAAACCCAAATCTGGTTGCAGCTTTGTCAGACATTTTCACCTCCCAACTCGACAAAGGCTTTATCAGCTTCTTCTTTTGTAGGCATAGCTCCATGCCACTTAACACTGTCTTCCATAAAAGAGACACCTTTTCCTTTTATGGTATGGGCGATGATGCATTTAGGCTTTCCCTCCGCATTCTTGTCCAATGCATCGAAAATTTCAGGAAAACTATGGCCATCGATGGTGTATACAGAGAGATTAAAGCTTTTCATCTTAGCTTCTAGGTTTTCTAGAGCGTTTGTCTCTTCCGTTCTGGCGCTTAGTTGGAGTCCGTTACGATCTATGATGACTGTAAGGTTGTCGAGTTTTTTCGATGCGGCAAACATCAGTGCCTCCCAACATATTCCTTCCTGTAGTTCCCCATCTCCCACTATTACATAGACATGGCCTTTTCTATTCTCTTTTTTCAAACCAAGAGCCATTCCGACTCCCACGCTCAAACCTTGTCCTAGAGATCCTGTACTGCAATCTAAAGCGGGGCATTTTCTTGAATCAGGATGGCCTTGGAATGGGCTGTGGAGTCTTCTGAGTGTATGCTTCTCCTTCTCGTCGACAAATCCCTTGTCTATCAGGATAGAATACAGGATAGGGTTTGCATGACCTTTTGAGAGAATTAATCTATCTCTCTCTTCGTCATCTACACCTGTTCCCAAATTCATCTTGTCATAGTAAAGAGCTGTGAGGATTTCAGCTATGGAAAATGATCCACCAATGTGGCCGGATCCTGCCTCCAGAATCATTTTTAAAGTATCGATACGCAATTCACGGGCTTTATTTTCCAATACTATAAAATCTCTCATTGTATACCTCACGCTTTTCCTACGCTTCCGAAAAGCTCCATTTTCTTTATGCACATAGCTTTTGTAGCTTCTAAACCTGGAGCCAATACAGCACGAGGTGTAAATCCTTTGCTTTCTTTATCTCTTCCGTCCATAAAGTATTGTCGTGTTGCCTCCGTAAAGGCGATCTGACACTCAGTGTTTACATTGATTTTGCTAACGCCTAGGCTTATCGCTTTTTTTATCTGATCGTCAGGAATACATGATCCACCATGAAGGACTAAAGGAAGGTCGCCAATTTTTGACTTAATATCAGCAAGAAGGTCGAAGTGTAGACCTTCCCAGTCAAGAGGATATTTTCCATGGATATTTCCGATTCCTGCAGCCAAGAAATCGATTCCCAGATCTGCAATCATCTTGCATTCATTAGGATCTGCACATTCACCACGGGAGATTCTTCCGTCTTCTTCTCCTCCGATTCCACCTACCTCAGCTTCTACGCTGATTCCTTTAGCATGTGCAAGAGCAACAATTTCTTTTGTTTTTTCAATATTCTCGGCAATAGGGTATGAAGAACCATCAAACATTACAGAAGAGAATCCATTTTCTATAGCATCTAAGGCTTCTGTGTACTTACCATGATCCACATGGAGTGCTACAGGAACAGAAATACCCAAGAAATTGATAAAATCCTGAACCATATCGCTGATTGTTCTATAACCGCCCATATATTTGGCTGTGCCACCAGATACTCCCAGAATAATTGGTGATTTCATCTCCTCTGCGGCAAGCAGGAAAGCCCTTACAGACTCCATGTTATTCAGATTGAAGTGGCCTACTGCATAATGGCCCTTTACTGCATCATCTAGCATCTCTTTAGCAGAAACAAGCTTCATTTTTTACTCCTAAGTAGCTTGATATTAATCCAGTTTTTTTAGGCGGTAAAGAAAAATTTTGAAAGATTTTTGTTTCTTTTTGTAATATAGTTGCAAAAAAATATAATGATTTATAAAAATTAACAAAATTCTTGCAATTTTTTATTGTCTTTATATAAAGGAAAAATGATATAATCATATCTATGGCACAACAGAATATTATTCATGAAAGACGTCAGAGAATACTTGATTATATAACCCTTCACGAGAAGGCTGAACTCTCAGAATTGGCAGTGCAATTCAATACTACCGAAGCAACAATAAGAAGAGATTTGATAGAACTTGAGAAAACAAAGCTTATTGTAAGGACTCATGGCGGTGCTATCAGAAATGAGCTGAAGAAAGCAATTTGGCAGACTTCATCCCTTCATAACAGACTTGACAGAAATAAAGAAAAGAAAGAAAAAATTGCAGAATTTGCCGCCACTCTTATACACGATGACGAGAGCATTATTCTGGATGGCGGAAGCACGACCCAGATCCTTGCGCCTCATCTCAATAAAAAGAACAATATGCTTTTTGTCACAAACTCACCGGATATAGCGGATATTCTTCTGGAAGGGG
>JALFCJ010000224.1 GCA_022771185.1 Spirochaetales bacterium
TTTTGATGATTGTCGCTCTTGCTTTGACAGTCGCTTTTGCACAGGGTGCTCAGGAAGAGAAAAAGGGTGATATCAAGGTCGCTTTGATTGTCGCAAACACAGTTGACGACAAGGGTTGGTGTCAGGCAATGCACGACGGTATTGTAGAAGCAATGGCAGAGATGCCTGGTAAGATCGCTGACTATAAGGCAGTCGAGAATACACAGCCTGCAGATACAATGACAGCTATCAGAACATACGTCAATCTTGGATACAACATCATCATTGTCCATGGCTCACAGTACAGAGCTCAGGTCGAAGATGCAGCAAAGGAATTCCCAGATGTAATGTTCGCTTTCGGTACAACATCCGATGTCATCGCTCCAAACGTATTCTCCTACATGCCTCAGTCTGAAGAGACAGGTTATCTCTCTGGTATCGTAGCTGGTCTTACAACAAAGAAGAATAAGGTTGCTCTCGTCGGACCTATCGACGGTGGAGACAGTGCCAGATACAACAGAGGCTTCGTACTTGGTGTACAGGCTGTAAACCCAAGCGCAAAGATCCAGGTTACACACATCGGATCATTCGGTGACACAGTCAAGTCCGGTGAAGCAGCTATGGCATTCATCCAGGGTGGAGCAGACGTTCTTACAGGTTCTTCCCAGCAGGCTCTTGGTGCTCTCAGAGCTGTTGCAGACTTCCCAAATGAAGAAATCTGGTGGGTTGGTCAGGATATCGCACAGATCGACATCGAAGAAGGATACAAGTGTATCGCAGCTTCCGCTTACAACTACAAGGCAGTCGTAGTAGGACTAGTCGAGAAGTTTGAAGCTGGTGTCCTCGGTGGCGAATGCCTCCCAATGAACTTCAACAACGGCGGATTTGTCTGGGCATGGAACGATGCTAAGTGCAGTGATAAGATCACTCCAGAAATCAGAAAAGCTGTTGAAGACAAGATCGCTGAGTTCAAGGCTACTCCAGACACACTATCAAATTGGAGTTCTGTCGACTACGCAACTCTCTGATATCCAAATTCAATCATTATTATGCCGGCCCTCAAAAAGGCCGGTGTTTTTGAAAAAAGGAATTAAAATGCCTAATAATACGGTAATTGAAGAACTCAGACTGGAACACATAACTAAACGTTTTCCTGGCGTTCTTGCCTGTGATGATATTTCACTTTCAGTAGGAAAACATGAAGTACTGGCTCTGGTAGGAGAAAACGGAGCAGGAAAAACTACTCTCATGAACATTGTAATGGGCCTCTATCAAGCTGATGAAGGAGCCATGTACATCAATGGGGAGAAAGTCTCATTTAAGTCTCCTAACGATGCATTTGCATATGGAATCGGAATGGTACACCAGCAGTATATGTTGGTTCCGAATATGACAGTACTGGAAAACATAGCCTTGGGAATGAAAGACTCATGGCACTTTACAGTGGATCTCAAGAGCGTAAGAAAGAGAATTGAAGAGATCTCAAAACACTACGGCTTGAAAGTAGATCCAGATGCCTTTGTCTGGCAACTCTCAGTTGGCGAACAGCAGAGAGTAGAGCTAGTTAAGACACTGTGCCTAGGAGCTAAGTTCCTTATTCTTGACGAGCCTACCTCAGCCCTTACTCCTCAAGAGACAGATGAACTCATTGTACTCTTGAAGAACATGAGTAAAGAGCTTTCCATCATATTCATCAGCCATAAACTTAACGAAGTTAAGGCTCTTTCAGACAAAGTCTCTATATTGAGGCATGGAAAAGTAGTATTCAACGGTAAGACTGCTGATTATTCTCCATCTGAAATCGCAGCTTTAATGACAGGGCACGAAGTTGAGATCGCATCAAATAATAGTGAGAAGACCAATGGAAAAGACGCCCTTGTCATCGAAAACCTTGTAGTCAAGTCAGATAGGGGATTCAATGCCCTGGATGGCTTTAACCTTACAGTGAAAGAAGGCGAAATCGTGGGACTGGCTGGCGTCAGCGGCAACGGACAGAGAGAACTGGCTGAAGCCATCAACGGCATCAGAAAGACAGAAAGCGGCAAGATCATCTTCTACGGAGAAGAGATTCAGAACCTTACGCCAAACGGTGTAATAAAAAAGGGAATGGGATATATTCCTGAAGAGAGAAACACAGAAGGCATCGTTCCTTCCATGTCTATCAAAGAAAACATTATCCTCAAAGACAGCGACGGCCGTTTTGCTTCCCATCATATCCTTAAGAACAAAGATATCGAAAAATATGCTTCCACTCTCCGTGAAAGCTATGATATCAGGTCGCCGAACATTTATGTCGCAGCAGGATCTCTATCCGGTGGAAACATACAGAAAGTAATTCTTGCCAGAGAAATCGACAGAAATCCAAAGTTCCTTGTATGTGTCTACCCTATCAGAGGCTTGGATATGGGAGCTGCAGAGTTTATCCATAGACTACTGTTGGATCTGAGAAGCAAAGGGGTCGGCATCCTTCTTATCAGCGAAGAGCTGGAAGAGATAATGAACCTTTCAGACCGTATCGCAGTAATCTTCAAAGGCAAGAACCAGAAGATGATGGATGCAAAGGAAGCTACTACAGAAAAGCTTGGAATATTGATGGCAGGAGTAAACGATGAAGATTAACCATAAAATAATATTTAAAGTCAGCGTAATACTTGCTGCAGTACTGGTCGCCCTACTTGTTGGAGCAATAATGATCCTTGCAACGGGAGAAAGCGTATTCAAGACATACTCTATCATTATATCTATGCCTTTCTCCAACTTCAGGACATTCTCTGAAGTACTTGTCAGAATGATACCTCTTACAATCATCGCACTAGGTATCTGTGTGTCTTCACGCTGCGGTATCAACAACATCGGAGCTGAAGGACAGATGGCCATGGGAATAATAGCAACTACGGCTGTGGCTTTTGTAGTCGCTCCCCTTCCTAGACTCCTTGCAATTCCTATTGCAATTCTCGCAGGAGCCATAGCTGGTGGAGTCTGGGGTTTTATTCCTGGAATACTGAAGGCAAAGCTGGACGTAAGCGAGCTGTTGTCTACAGTAATGCTTAACTATGCTGCGGCACAGTTCTATGCATTTATGATCCGTGTCCCTCTCATCGACCCGAACGAAAAGACAGGAACACCAATGAGTGCTCGTCTACCTGAGTCTACAGTTCTTAATAAGCTCTTTAAGGGAGCTGCAGTCCACCAGGGAATATTCCTGGCTCTTATTCTTGCCCTTCTTGTATATATTCTTCTTTGGAAGACAAGCTGGGGATACAAAATGAGAGCGGCGGGAGCCAGCCAGAGAGCTGCAAAGTATGGTGGAATCAACGTATCCAGATACCTTATCATCGCCATGATCATAAGTGGAGCTTGTGCAGGTATGGCAGGAAGCGTAGAGCTTATGGGTAACCAGGGAAGAGCCATGGAAGGCATTACTGGAGGATATGGATTCTCAGGTATCGTAGTAGCCCTCTTCGGTGGCTTACACCCTGCAGGAATCATCCCGGCTGCATTCTTCTTCGGCATCCTATTGTATGCACAGGTGAACCTGCAGATCCTTACTTCCGTTCCACCAAACTTGGTAGAGGCATTGCAGGGTCTCATCATTCTTATCATCGTCGCAGTACAGATGATTCTTTCCAACCAATATTTGGAAGAGAAGTTCAGAAAGAAGTTCTTCTCAAAGAAGGAGGCGTAAACAATGGATCTGATTTTAAATACTCTTACTCTTACAATTAGGTTCTCAGTCGCCTTGATGATTGCATCCATGGGTGAGATGTTTAACCAGAAGGCCGGTATATTCAACTTGGGATGCGAAGGTATAATGACAATGGGTGCATTCCTTGGTCTCTTGATTCCATTCTCCTATGGCGGAGCAGGAAGCGTTCCTTTCGGAATAAACCTTCTTGGACTTTTGGCTGGTGCTGTGGCAGGTGCCCTTATGGGACTGTTATTCGGAATTATTGTCATTACATTCCGCGCTCCTCAGGGTATTGCAGGTATCGGCTTACAGATGTTCGGAGTGGGACTGGCTGGAACTCTCTTCAGGTCATACATCGGAGGAAGCCAGTCCATTACAGGTATTACGGCATATCCTATTCCTGTACTGTCCAAGATCCCAGTAATCGGACCTATACTCTTTACACATAACCCGATCATCTACATCTGTTATGCCCTGGTTCCTCTTGCTTGGTTTATTATCTACAAGACTCCATGGGGAATGAAAGTCAGAGCTGTAGGAACTCACCCTAGAGCTGCAGACAGCCTTGGTATCAACGTATCTCGCGTCAGATACCAGTCCCTGGCCCTTGGTGGAGCTATGGCAGGATTTGCAGGAGCATTCTTGACCTTGTGCCAAGCAAAGATGTTCACAGCTGAAATCATCAATGGCCGTGGCTTCATAGCTGTCGCTCTTGTATACTTCGGACAGTGGCACCCTGTAAAGATATTCCTTGGAGCTCTTCTCTTTACTTTTGCACAGGTATTACAGACACAGATTCAGATCTTCGTTCCTTCTTTCCAATACTACGAATTCCTGACTATGCTTCCATACTTACTTGTAATAGTCGTATTGGCATTCAACAAGGAATCGAATAAGCTGGGACCAGCTGCACTGGGTAAGCCATTTAACAGGGAGATGAGAATATGATGGAAAGTCACGAATACTACCTTAAGAGAGCCATAGAAGTCTCTAAAAGAAGTAGAGCGAACGGTAATACACCATTTGGCGCTATTCTTGTAGATGGAGAAGGAAATATTCTCTTGGAGCAGGAAAACATCGAGATCACTACAAAAAAGTGTACTGGACACGCTGAGACCACGCTGGCTGAGAGAGCTTCAGTGCTCTACCCAAAGTCATTTCTTTGGAACTGCACTCTCTACACTTCCGCCGAGCCTTGCGCAATGTGCGCAGGAGCAATCTATTGGGCAAACATCGGAAGAGTCGTATACGCAATGACAGAAAAAAGACTACTGGAGCTTACAGGCTCCAATGAACAGAATCCCACATTCAGTCTGGATTGTAGGACAGTATTTAGTCACGGGCAGAAAGATATCAAGGTAATCGGACCATTTCCTGCTCTTGAAGAAGAAGCTGCCGCAGTCCACCAAGGATATTGGAACTGAGAAACGCCCCGGAGAAAAACCGGGGCTCTTACATTAATTGAGGCTTTTAAGCTTCGCCTCCACCTATCACCTGCTCACCGAAAGCATCCACAGTAGGCTCGTCATATACAGGAATATCTTTATATGGATCCACTTCATTCTTTTCAGGAAGTGACTTCATATACTCATCCATACTTACTGCAACACGCTTGGCCATGGCGACAGCTTCCACAACTGTTCTGGCTCCGTTTACAGCGTCTCCTCCAGCATATACTCCAGCTCTTGAAGTCTTGCCGGTAGAGTCGACGGAAAGTAAGCCTGAGTTAGTAGTATCCAGGCCCTCCGTGGTCTTAATTAGAGTGCTTTCAGCAGACTGACCGATGGCAACGATTACACCTGTGTGAGGATAGAACTTCTCGCTGTTCTCTACTTTCTCTACGCTTCCATCTTCTTTTGTGACGGAATCCAGACAGATCATACCGTTATCTCTTATTTCAAGAGGAATCTTATTGAATCTAAAGTCGACGCCCTCGATTTTAGCGTATGAATACTCATAGCTGGAAGCCTGGACATGGTTCTCATCAGAGCGTGAGTAACATACAACGTGTCTAGCTCCGTTTCTGATGGCTGTTCTGGCACAGTCCATGGCAGAGTTGCCCACGCCTATTACAGCAACACTGTCTCCAAGATTAAAGGCTTTGCTGTTACCTAGATAATCGATGGCGAACACAACGTTTCCAAGGCTTTCACCCTTGATGTGCATTGCAGAAGGCTTACGTAATCCTGCACCGATGAATACGCTGTCGTATCCATCTCTAAAAAGATCGTCGATAGTAATAGTTCTGCCAATTGTAGTATGAGTTCTTACCTTTATACCCTTGAGCTCAAGATGTCTATACTGGAAGTCATCCAAGACCCTGTCGGGGAGACGGAAAGAAGGAATACCATATCTCATTACTCCTCCGATTTTGTCTCTTGCTTCGAATATCGTTATATCGTATCCCCAGCGGGCAAGAAGAACTGCAATAGTGAGGCCTGCAGGTCCTGAGCCTACAATGGCTACCCTC
>JALFCJ010000243.1 GCA_022771185.1 Spirochaetales bacterium
GGTGATGAGATAAGTAGAGGCCTTGCTCCTAGCCAGAAAGAAGAGTTTTATAAAGACTTGAGATCAATGGTTGTAAAGACTGTGGTCCTTCTTACCGCTGCCATCGTATACGCCTTGATGCCTAAGACGATGTTCTGGGGGAAAGTAAGTGCGGCTACAGCTGTATCTGTAGCGGCGGGTGTAGTGACTTCCGCCCTGATCACTCTTGTAGAATGGAGTGACGAAGATTTGAAGTATAGTGACAAAAACTTTGATGCATGGCTTTCAGATATTAGTGTGGAACCTTTTGCTGACTGGGCGTTGGCACAAGGTGTACTTAACACTCAGATGGCTGCTACAAATAACCCTGTAACAAGTGCCCTCGTGTTGGGTGTCTTCGCTCTTTATCACATAGGCGACGATGCCAAGACTTTGTTAAAGAAATACAACTGGGCTGTATGATTATTGATTTAGGCCTTCTTCGCGAAGGCCACACTACGACTTTATGGATGAATATACAGAAAAAGAATTAAACTACATTGCTAGAATGTGCCCTATGAATGACGTCATGATGCAAGTAATGTTTGAGGACAATGTGGAACTCGTTGAATATATCTTACGATTGATGACAGGAATAAAAGACCTTACTGTATTGAGAATGGAGATACAGAAAAATATAAATGGAAGTCTCTTATACAAATCTGTAAGGTTTGACGTCTATGCTGTTGATTCTGCGGGAAGAAAATATAACTTGGAAATACAAAATAAACCCAGTGGTGCTCATGGTGATAGGGCGAGATATTACATGGGTATGATGGATACTCATTCAGTGAAAAAAGGGGAAGAAGAAATAATTCTTCCTCAGACATATGTAATATTTATCGTAACCAGCACAAGTTATGAGATAAAAAAGCCTTTGTATCATTTTATATACAAAGAAATTGAAACAAACTTGCCTTTGGATACAGAGTCACATATCATATATTTTGATCTATCGTGTAATGCAAAGAAAGAACTAGAGGACCTGCAACATGACTTGCAATGTGTAAATCCTGGAGATATGCGCATAGAAGTAATGAGAAGAAGTGCGATTTGGTGTAAGGAAACAGATATAGGAGTACGAAAGATGTGTGCTATTAGCAGAGAGATTTACCAAGACGGAGTAGATGCCGGCAAAAAAGAGGGAATAGATATTGGCAAAAAAGAAGGAATAGATATTGGTAAAAGAGAGGCTGTAATAGATTATGTAAAGAAAGGTAAGTTGAGCATCACTGAAGGAGCTAAAGATCTAAATATAACACCTAGTGAATTAGAAGATATGCTCAAGGCTAAATAACCTCTCCTATTAGATTTCTGTCCTCGCCGAATAAAGAAATAAGATTTCTATCCATTTATTCATTCTCAATATTCTGAGTTTTTCCAAAATACAAATACTTACCAATTTCTCTTCCTTTTATAATCTCTCTCCATGTCCTATAATCGGAGTGGAGGATTAAATGATTAAATTCAACGATAGCGTAAGAGATAGATTTCTCAGATATACCACATATGACACAATGTCTGATGGAAATGCATGTGGAAAGAAAAGACCAACGACAGATGGTCAAGAAGAGTTACTTCTTGTGTTGAAGGAAGAGTTGGAAGAACTTGGACTGGAGACATACTACGGAGAAGAAAAGGTAGTAATGGGTGTGTTGAAGGGAAACACGGAAGGAACCACTATTGGTTTCATGGCCCATGTAGATACTGCAGATGACTGCAATGGCAACAATGTAAAGGCGAAGGTCTGGAGTAACTATGATGGTGGAAAAAGAGAGTTGGAAGATGGCGTTATGCTGGATCCAAGTAAAGATAGAGATCTTCTTTTATATAGAGGTAAAGAGATTATTACCAGTGATGGGACATCACTTCTTGGCTCAGATGATAAAGCTGGTGTGGCCATAATAATGGAAGCTGTAAAGTATCTTGTGGAGCATCCTGAAGTAAAGAGACCTACTATTGAAGTATATTTCACTCCTGATGAAGAGACAGGAAGCGGAATGGACATGTTCCCTTATGACAAACTCAAGAGTCAGTGCTGCTATACTGTAGACGGTGAAGCTGAAGGCGAAGTCGAGATTGAATGCTTTAACGCCGCCACTGTTGACATTCATTTAAAAGGTGTCTCCATTCACCTTGGTTCTGCAAGAGGAATAATGGTCAATGCAGTAACAATGGCAAGCCATATTGTAACTGCTCTTCCCCAGGCAGAAAGCCCTGAAGCTACAGACGGCCGCTATGGTTATTACTGTCCTTTGAATCTTGAAGGTACTGCAACTGAGGCAAGGCTAGGTGTCTTCATTCGTGATTTTGATAAAGAAAAGTTTGAACATAGAATAGAGTCTGTTAAGAAGATAGTCTCTGCAGTCGAGGCACTCTATGGCGGCGAAATCAAGGCTGATGTTTCTGTCTCTTATCATAATATGGCAGAAGCCAATAAGAAGAATCCTGGAGCAATTGAAGCTGTATATGTTGCTTCAAGAGAGCTTGGCCTCCCAATAAGAGAAGAAATTATCCGCGGTGGTACAGACGGAGCAAGACTGGCTGAAACAGGAGTGTCGTGTCCAAACCTTTACACTGGTGGTCATAACCTTCATTCTCTGAAAGAATGGATTGCAGTGGATGCTATGAGTAACAGCATCAACCTTTGTCTTGGAATTATTGATTATTGGAGTAAAAGATAATCTGATATGAAAAGATCTCTTCTTCTTTTATTAATATTGGTAGTAATTCTTCCTTTGTTTGGGAAGGTTACTATTAGTGAAAGCGTTCCTGAAGATTATAGAAATACAATCGAAAATGCCTTGACTGACATTACAAAAGGAAGAAGAGATGTAGATGTTTTATTCGATTCTTTTTCTCTTGAAGATGACATAGTTTCATTCTCAATAAATGTAGAAGACGAGAGGTACGAAACTACCGTTCCTGTGTCTTACATGGAAAAAGAAATAAGAAACATGCTTTTTTATTCTCAGCCTTTATTCAGTGAATCAGAGATGAAGCTTGATTATGTTTCATCTCTTTCATATTCCACGATTTCTTCTCCAACTCTTAAAAGGGGCGAGGTTGTATTTGCTGAAGAAGAAAAAGGTAATAAAAGAGGAGTGTTTGTTGCATCCTCAAAGCATAGTGATGCATTTGAGCTAGATGCACTCTATCTTTCATCTCCTTTTCCAGGAATGAAGATTGAGAAAGGAAAGGGAGTAGAAACCTCTCTCTCATATTCGATTTCGCCTTCGACTTTGGACATGTCTCTAGAGGGAGGAGTGTCTTTCTATACTCCTATATATCCATTCCTTCCACACGTTGCCCTAGGCTTCGATATAGAGTATGGAGTTTTTGTCCCGTTACTGGTCATGGGAGGAAGGACGATGTTTAATTTCTCATCTCTATTGGGAAGTGTTCCGTTCTTGAAAAATATGGCTCTTGATGGCAAAGTCGAAGTTATATTTAGGATAAAGAATAAAATGGAGATAAGCGGAAGATGGAGTATGTGTGGTGTAATAAGACCGAACGCTTGGCTTTCACTTTCTCTGGGATATACATATGATGCGTACTTGGGAACAATGGTTTCACTTTCTCTTGGAGCTCTAATATGAAAAAGGCTTTTCTTGTTTTTTCTATTCTTTTTTCCTGCTTGCTTTTTTCCTGCACTACTATAGTCGACAGTGAGAGACCATCTTGGATAGATGCTGTTCCTGAGATTCCTGGAGAAAAAGTATTTGTTGCATCTGGTATGGGAAATAGTGAAGTGGAGGCAAGAAGCAACGCTGTTCTTTCTGCTTTGTCTCAAATGGGGGAAGAAATAGGCTATAGCTTGGAAGAGAAGTATTTCAGAGAGCTTTTCTCTTCATTGGTCATATCGGATCTGGGAGCAAGAATTGCGGATGAGTACTCATGGGAGATTGACGGAGAGTGGACTGTCTTTGTTGCTGTAACAGCCATGGATGAGACTTTTGAAGGAGCAAGAAGCCCAGAATTTCTTGAAATACAAAAAAGAGAAGAAGAGATAAGTTCACTGCTCTCATCTTCTCTTGATGCTTACAAAAACAATAGAGACATGGAGGCTGTAGAGGATATCTTACAGGCTGCTCTAATTTCTCTTTCAGGCGATGTGAAGAATGAAGAATATAGTCCTGAGGTTTTATTTGAAAAAGCGATCAAGTATTTATCGAATTTGAGAATTGAGAATGTAAAACCTTCCCGTGATACTTCCTCTAGTTCTCTTGAATTCAGAGTCCAAAGGACAAAAGGTCTTCTGTATCCGATGGTGGAGAATGCTTTGGTGGAGTGTTCATATTCTGCCATCTCTCTTAGCGGAGAAATAGAGAACTTATCGCATCTGTCGAGGACAAATGCAAAGGGTAGATTTGTAATGAACAGGACTAACCCTTATGCCCTTCATGAAGGGAACATCAAGATAAGTGTACATATAGACGATGACTTGATGTTCAATCTTTCTCTTAAGGCACCAAAAGAACTTATGGCGAGCTTGAATAAAGCAATTGACGATGGAAGTCTGGAGTATTCCTACTCATTTCCTCCTCGTCAAGATATATCATCTGTTGTAATTGCCTTGGCAGAATATAATTATGATGGATCCATGAGAAAAGAAGACGGCGCATTGAAGAGCGTGTTGGAGAATCTGTTTGCGCTCCAAGGCATTTCTTTTGAAACAATCGTATTTGCCGAAGGCGAAGAAGAAAGCGACAATATCGAGGCCTTGTTATCTCAATATAGCCACATGGAGAAAATCTACGTCATAAGAATGGGTGTGGTATCCAGGATAAATATTGACGACAAAGTATACTCAAGGGCGGAAGGAAAAATAATCGAAATCAATCCGTCCATCTCTGAGAAAAATGACGTATCGGCTTTCCACGCATGTGTCTCTGGGTCTAGCGAAAAAGAGGCTGACGAGAATACTTTAAAGAAGCTTTCTCAAGTTATCTGCGGTTTTCTTCTTGGAGAGTTCTGATAGTCAAAGATGGGTCATTTGTGATGATCAGGGGGACAGAAAGCTTGAGCATGGATTTTATTCCCTCTTCCGTGTCTACAGTCCAAGGGCAAATAGTCCAACGGGGTTTGTCTTCTTTCTCTCTCTTTGCAATATCCCATTTCGGCTTAAGAAAAGAGCAAGGGAAAATAAGACGTCCTTGTCCCTTCCTGCATATAGTCGGAATCTTTTCCCCTTCATAGATTATTCCCAGTGGGAAATGCTTTTTCATAAGCCTGGCGACTCTTCTCATCGCAAAAGGGTTGAAAGACGAAATCATGATACGAGGCCAAAAGCTTTCTCTCTTTTGTAGCTCCTCCCATAATAGGCTTACCACTTCCTTTTTATATCCCAGAGGTTTATCTGCTTTGACTTCGATGTCATACCATACACTTCCGATAGTGTCGAACACTTCAGAGAGTAGAGGAACTTCAGGGGCGATTTGTCTTAACTCTTCAAAGGATGTATCTTCAATACTCTTATCTATTCCATACACTCGTTTGAGAGAGTTGTCATGTGAGACAACAAGATGGTTATCAAGAGTAGGGCGGACATCGAGTTCAACGCCGTCTGCTCCTTCTTCTATTGCTCTTTTAAAGGACGCAAGTGTATTCTCTCTTTCCCTCAGCGGAGAACCACGATGTCCAAGAACATATACTTTACCGTCAGTTTTATCTTTCAGCAGCTCCCAAGAATTCATTAATTTCCTCCTTCCATCTATTTTCATCCGGTGTCTCAAGGATGAGAGGTATATTCATTACCTCACTTCGCCTGACAATAGTTAGGAAAGCTTCTTTACCTATTAATCCCAGTCCTATGCTCTCATGTCTGTCTTTATTTGATGACAGAGGCACCTTTGAGTCATTTAAGTGCATTCCAAAGAGTTTCTCTTCCCCGAATCGGGAGAGGAAATTGTCCAGAACGCCATCAGGGTCCTCCTTTACATCATACCCAGCCCCAAATAAATGGGCAGTGTCCAAAGTAAAACCCACTCTGTCTTTGTTCTTTATTCCAGAGAGAATCGCATCTAACTCCTCGAACTTCGACCCAATAATTGTTCCGGCTCCTGCTGTATTCTCCAGTGCAATCTTTAGTCCCGGGATTTCTTCAAGTACTCTGTCCACCATAAGACTGCAGCGCTTTATTCCGTCTTCTATCGAGCCTTCTTTATATGCTCCAGGATGAATATTTATAGTTTCCAGCCCAAGCCTTACTACCCTCTGTCCCTCGTCTAGAAAGAGATTAAAAGATTTATCTGCCATATCTTTATCTGGAGAAGCAGGGTTAATAAGGTAGCCGGCATGGGGAAGTATATACTTAGGAGAATAACCTAGATCTACGATGTTCTTCTTGAATGCAGATATATCTTCTTCTTTAAGTTCAGGGCTTCTCCATTGTCTTTGGTTTTTTGTAAACAGTGCAAATCCCGTTGCACCCAATTCATTTGCTCTCAGGGGAGCAAATGAAACGGAACCTTGGCTTGATACATGGGGACCTATATGAATCATATGTTGGATTTTAACCTCTCTTTTTCCTTTGGGCAATGGAGGAAGATATTGTCAGAAAAGAAGAATATGTAGAAAATCACACTATGAATAGTGAATTGATAGTTGGGAATACTTATTATGGTTTCCGCCTCTTGGATAAACGTTCCTGCCCTGACTATAGAGGTATGGGATATTTCTTTAGACATGAGAAGACAAAGATGGAAGTTTACTTTTTGTCTACAGACAACAGCGAATGTTTCTTCTCATATACTGTCTACACTCCACCGGAGAATGATACTGGCGTTTTTCATATTCTGGAGCATACTGTACTTACAGGGAGTAAGAAATATCCTGTAAGAGATCCTTTCATGGCTCTTAACAGAAATAGCTGTAATACATTTCTCAATGCAATGACTTCCCCTGACAGGACGGATTATCCTGCTGCAAGTCCTGTAAAGAAAGATTTTGACAATATTTTCTCTGTATATACAGATGCTGTGTTTGATCCTTTGTTGAGAAAAGAAGACTTTATGCAGGAGGGAATAAGACTATCAAGCCAAGGTGGATTACACTTTGAAGGTGTAGTCTTTTCTGAAATGCTTGGTGATATTTCAAGTCATGAGAGTGTAGTCCAGAATGCAACCACACGCCCTCTATATGGTAAAAACTCTCCATATTACTATGAGTTTGGAGGTAATCCTCCTGATATAACGGATCTTACTTATGAGAAGTTCCTTGAGACTTATCATAAGTACTATGTCCCTGCAAATATTACACTCTTTCTCTATGGCGACTTGGATATTCTCGAGAAACTTGAGTTTTTGGATAAGGAGTACCTTTCTCATCGTGATGGTGGAGAGAAGGCAGAGAGGGTCAAATGCCCTGAGAGATGGAGTGAGCCTAAAAGATGTAGATTCGAAAGCAGTGCAGATGAAGATGACGACACATCATCTATAATGGTCTCATGGCTCTTGGGAGAAGCAGATGACCCATTGGAGAATACAATACTTTCCTTAGTCGTGGATGTTCTCTTGGGTAACCCAGGCTCTCCTTTATATAAAAGGATAGTAGAGAGTGGCATAGGAAGGGATATATCTTCAGAGAGCGGTATGGTAGATTCATATAGAAATTTATCATTTAGCGTGGGGTTCTCAGGTTCAAAAGAAGAAAGGGCTGACGAGGCTGAATCATTTGTATTGAAAGCCCTCTCCGATATTGTGGACGAAGGAATAGACAGTATCCATATTGAATCCAGCTTAAGGCGAATGGAGTTTAAAATCCAAGAGATAAGCGACGGGCTTCCTGAAGGATACAGAATCTACTTTACTCGTATCGATAAAGGTTGGACTTATGGAAAGAATCCTTCTGATATGCTCCAGACCCTATCTATGGTAGGTAAAATAAGGGAAGAGATAAAGAAGGACAATAGGTTTATCGAGAAGTGGATTAAACATAATCTTATTGATAACTCCCATAGACTTCTCTCTGTGATCACCATGGATAAGAGTGTGCAGGAGAGGATAAATGATGAGATAAGTAAGAAGCTGGAGAAACACAAGGGAGAGTGGAACGAAGAAGAGGAGAGATTATACTTAGGGTTTGAAGAGGGAGAAGATACAGCGGCGGAGTATGAAAGTATTCCACGTCTTACTATTTCTGATATTCCAAATAACCTAAATACTATTCCTAGAGAAGAGAGAGGAAGCGTAATAATATCGAAGATGCCATCCGCCTCCATTGTCTACAGTGACATAGCTTTTGATGTCTCTGATTTCTCAGTCGAGGATTTGGAGTATGTAAGTTTGTTATCCCGCGTAATGCTGATGACTGATGTAGGGAAAATGGATTACTCATCATTTTTGTCTTCCATGCGCTTTGTAACAGGTGCTTTCTCATCTTTCCTCGATATAGGATCAGATTGTAATGGAGAAGAAAAAGATAGCCTTATTTTTAGGTTTAAGAGTTTATCAGAACACTTCGAGGAAGCATTAGACCTTCTTTTGAAGCTGGTGAAGGAAGGGAACTTCTCTTCTCCTGATAGAGTGAAGGCGGCGCTTAGAGACATTGAAAGCGACTATGAAGCATCGGTTGTGAGACAAGCCCACTCCTTTGCCCTAGGGTCTGCATCCCGCTCTCTTACATCTAGCCTCTATACAACAGAAAGGACGGAAGGCCTGATGTTCTGGTATAGAGTGGGAGAGATGCTGAAAGATGGTGAGTTTGAAAAGACATGTGAGTACCTCTCTCTAATAGCAGAGAAGACATTCACAAGAGAGAGGGTAATTTACCACATAACACTGGACGAAGAGGGGTGTGAAGAGAAACTAAAGAATGTAGAAAGCTTTATCTCTAAGCTCAATAGCGGCGAAAAGAGAGGTAAGTCTACAAAAGTTGTCCCTATGGACGCCAAGAAGAATCTTGGGTACTCCTTCTCTTCTCCTGTTACATATTCTGCTTTGGCAGGAAAGGCTCCTGACGAGGAGAGCAAGGCTACAAGTTCTATGAGAATGCTGCTATCTATGGTATCCCAGAACTCTCTTTGGTCTCTTATAAGAGAAAAGGGCGGAGCATATGGTGCAGGTTCTGGAGTCGATATCAACGAAGACATCTGGTATTTCTATACATACAGAGATCCAAGACTAGAAAAGTCTATTTCCGATTTCTCGACCGCAGTGGAGACAGAGGAGATAACTGATGAGAAACTAGAGGATGCGAAGTTGAAGATCCTCTCTAGGGACACTAGACCCATGGGCCCTCAGTCCAAAGGACTTTTGGATTTGAGACGATATATCTACAACATCTCCGACGAGTTGAGACGTACGCTGAAAGAGAGTCAGTTGGTTCTGACAAAGGAAGAAGTGGAAAGTATAAAAGAAACAATGTTGAAAACCATAGAAGGGGGAAGCATTACTGTTCTTGCCGGTAGAAAGGCTTTAGAAAACTCAGGACTTTCTTTAGAGATCAAGGCCTTACCTTTTGCAGTGCATAGTTGAAAATCATGTAGTACAATGTAAAAAGGAGCGTTACATGAAATATATCGGGGCATTGGATCAGGGTACAACAAGTACACGTTTTATTATATTCGACGATAAGAACAATATCGTCTCTTCCTCTCAGCTTGAACATAGACAGATTTTTCCTAAGCCAGGTTGGGTGGAACATAACCCGGAAGAGATTTGGAGAAATACCCAAAAAGTAATAGAGGGGGCCTTAGAGAAGGCTGGACTCAGAGGCGACGAACTAAGTGCCGTTGGTATTACAAACCAGAGGGAGACCATAATAGCTTTCGATAGAAAGACTGGAAGAGCTTATCATAATGCAATCGTGTGGCAGGACCTGAGGGGCGCAGACTTTATAGACAACGTACTGTCAAAGAATGTTGAAGAGTCGTGGATAAGGGAAAAGACCGGTCTTTTGTACTCTCCATACTTCTCGGGCTCCAAGATCAGATGGCTCCTTGATAATGTTCCCCAGGTAAGGGAAGGTGTCGAGAAGGGGGAGCTTGTATTCGGAACTATAGATACATACATGGTTTATAAGCTTACTGGAGGAAAGGCCATAGTAACGGATGTAACCAACGCTTCCAGGTATATGCTTATGAATATCAAGACACAAAAGTGGGATCCGGAACTCTTAGATATCTTTGGGGTAAAGGAAGAGAGCCTACCTGAAATAGTGTCTTCTTCAGGAGTCATCTATGGAAATACAGACCCTGATGGTCCATTTAAGGCATCGATTCCTGTCTGCGGTATTCTGGGCGACCAGCAGGCTGCTCTATTTGGACAGGCTTGCTTCGACAAAGGTTCCAGTAAGTGTACTTATGGTACAGGATGCTTCATGCTGGCAAATATCGGTGAAGATATATGCTACTCTAAGCATGGCCTCATTACTACTGTAGGTTATAGAATAGAGGGGCGGAAACCAGTCTTTGCTTTAGAGGGATCTGTGGCTGTTGCAGGGTCTTTGGTACAGTGGGTAAGAGATAATTTGAAGATGGTGACATCTGCAAAAGAACTTGATGAGCTGGCTATGAGTGTACAAGACTGTGGAGGCGTATATATTGTTCCAGCCTTTGCCGGTCTATTCGCCCCGTACTGGCGTTCCGATGCAAGAGGAGTCATCGCAGGCCTTACAGGTTATGCTTCCCGTGAGCATATATGCCGGGCAGTATTGGAGGCAACAGCTTTCCAGGCTTACGATATAGCTTCAGCTATGGAGGCTGACAGTGGTGTTGGGATAGAGAGCTTGAAAGTGGATGGAGGAATGACAAATTCCTGGCCTTTGATGGCGTTCCAGTCAGACATACTTTCCAAGCCGGTAATAAGACCTGTAATTGTTGAGACCACAGCTTTGGGCGCCGCTTATGCCGCAGGTTTGACAGTAGGTATCTGGAAAGATACAGATGAACTTAGAACTTATTGGAAAGAACAGACAAGGTGGACCCCAACTATGGATGACAAGGAAAGGCAAAAAAAGGTAGGATTTTGGAAGAAGGCTGTTAGTCGCACTTTGGATTGGGTTGCGACTGAAGGGGAATAAAGAATGGTGGAGTTGTTCTCCAGTCTGTCTTCCGCTGATTATTTTAGAATGGCGGCGGAGACGGCTATACTTACATTTATCATCTATAAGCTTTATATGGCTGTGGCTGAAACCAGAGCCAAAGAGATTGCTGTATTTATTCTTGGATGGGCTGTTCTCTATGGCTTCTCTTACATTTTGAAACTGCAGGTCCTGCTTCTGTTGATGAAGACGCTTTTGGTTCCGATTTTGATGATGCTCATCGTTTTCTATACACCGGAGTTAAGGCGTTCTTTTACAGGGAACAGGGGAAGAGGGATATTCCGTTCTTCCCAGACATCTGCAAGCCAGTTGGACAGTGTCCTTAATGCATGCGCTACTCTCGTAACAAAGAAGAGAGGCGCCTTGATTATTTTTCCTCGTCAGACTGACTTGAAGAATATCTATGAAACAGGAACAAAGTTGAATGCAGATCTAAGCGCAAACTTGATTCTCACAATCTTCGATCACGATACTCCTCTTCATGATGGAGCTTGTGTAATATCAGGAGGAAAGTGTACGTATGCTGCATGTTACCTTCCTCTCTCAAAGCAGACGGCCATCAAAGATACTTTCGGTACAAGACACCGTGCAGCTTTAGGCCTCTCTGAAGAGTCTGATGCAGTCATCTTGATAGTCAGTGAAGAGACCGGAGCAATCTCTCTTGCCTATAATGCAAACATCTACTACAACCTGGATTTGGATAAGACAAAGAACATGTTGATCATGCTTCTCTCAGGTAAGGAAGTCGTACCTCAGGATCTACAGAAGAATGATAACGGAAAGGAGGAAGACAATGCAGAATAAGAATAAATTCTCCTCTGCCGTGTTTGGTAACTGGGTTGTAAAAGTCTTTTGTTTTATTGCCGCTCTTGCCATTGTAGTTGCAATAAGGTTCTTGAATGTTACAGATAGAGTCGTGACGATTCCTATCACAGTATATATAAATCCTCAGAGTCAATATGAGCCTGTTTCATTGGTTCCTGAGTCCGTAGATGTTGTCATCTCCGGAGACGACGATATCGTTTATCTTGTGGACCCATCTCTAATAACAGCATCTGTAGACTTTTCTGATGTAGGAGAGGAAGGAATAGCAAGAAGAGTCGTATACCTTGATTACGACAACGATATCTTCTCTTCCTATGGTCTGACTATAAAGTCTTCTCCAGCTACAATACGTATTCTCTTCCAAGAGGGAAGTAAGTGATGATAAAAGGCCTTGGTGTCGATATCGTAGAAAACAATAGATTTTCATCTTTTCCCAAGGGTGCCTTGGAGAAGATTTTCACTCCTTTCGAGTTAAGTGAAATGGAAAGACGGGTAGACAAGACAGAGTTTCTTGCCTCCCGTTTTGCCGTGAAGGAAGCTGTAGTCAAAGCCTATGGAACAGGTTTCGGTGCCATTGGAGCCAAAGATATAGAAACAAGAAATGATGATAAAGGTAAGCCTTTTGTATTAGTAAATGGAGAGAGGAAAGATAATATACATATTTCTCTTTCCCATGAAAAAGAATATAGCATAGCGTTTGCTGTCTTGGAGGAGCTGTGAGCCGTTTAGATTGGCATAGGCCTGAAGTTGTTATGCCTCAAGATAAGAGAAGAATCGCACTCACCATCAGTTATGATGGAACCAAGTGGCATGGATGGCAGGTCCAAGATAATGCAGATAGCGTCGAGGGCGAGATAGAGAAGGTTCTTTCTATCGTTACAGGGGAAAATGTATTCCTCCAAGGTTCAGGAAGAACAGATAGCGGCGTCCATGCCATAGGACAAGTTGCACACTTTGACACAGAGTCAAAGATCCCTGCAGAGAAATTCAGCATTATTCTAAATACAAAACTTCCCCAGTCCATACGTATCCTCTCTTCGTGGGAGCCGGAGGGTGTCTTTCATGCCAGATTCACTGCTATGGCGAGAGAGTATTGGTATCTTGTAAAGTCTTATGACAATATGCTCCCCTTCGACTCTGGAAGGATAACAGGCTTGAGGGCACTTCCCGATATAGAGGTACTCAATAGTTATGCTAAGCTATTGGTGGGAACTCATGACTTCTCCACGTTCTGTTCATCAAAAGATATCTGTGAGTCGAAAGTGAGAGACATATATGAATCAGAGTGGAAGATGGAGAAAGATAATTATGGATTTCCTCTACTGAAATATAGAGTTGCAGGTAATGCTTTTCTCTATAGGCAGGTGAGAAGTATGGTGGGCACTATGCTGGATAGCGCCCTCATTGGGGAAGATAGTAGCGCGTTCCTAGAGAGGCTTGAAGCAAAAGACAGGGAAAAAGCACTTAAAACTGCACCGTCAGATGGTTTGTATCTCTATAGAATAAGCTATGATGAAAAAGAGTATCTTTGGTTTGAGGAGGAGTACAATGGACGATAACATTACACTTGAGTGTTTTCTTTCCCTCCTTGATAGAGCGGAAGCCGTAATCGAAAAAGATAATCTTTTAGAAGAGAGATCCGAGTTTGGGTACTCAGTCAAAGACAAAGAAATAGAGAAAGAAAGTGTAGATCGATTTGAAGAGTTATCATCATGCCACAAGTGTAAGGCTTGTTTGGATAGAAGCATATTTGCTGAGCCGATTATGAATCAGAACCCGAAGATTCTATTCGTCTCTGCTATGCCTGAAGGCTCTACAATATTCTCTTCTTCCTCAAACGATTATTTTTTGAAGTGGATATCTGCCATTAAGCTTACTCGTAGAGATATAGCTCTCACTACTCTCATCAAGTGTCCTGTAAAAGAGTTCTCAAAGGAGTATGCTGATATTTGCAAAGTTCATTTGAGAGATGAAATGAATATGCTTAAACCCAAAGCAATGGTACTTCTTGGCCAAAGTGTATCTTCATATATGCTACGTCGCCCTGGCGATATGGACAGCGTATTTAGAAAGCGAAAGTTCTCTGTAAACTCCATACCGGTGTTCTGTACTTATTCTCCTCTTGATCTAGTGAATAACAGAGCCCTTCGTGTTCCTATTTGGGAAGACTTGAAGTTTATCTCCTCATTCTTGGGAGAGGGAGAGGTTAAGTGAAGTGGGTAAGTGTAGTATTATCTGTTCCATTTGAAGGAGAGTTTACCTACTCTGTCCCTGAAAAAATGGAAGATGAAGCAAGGTTCGGGCGAAGAGTTATGGTACCCTTCGGCAAAGCGAAAAAGACAGCCTTCATCATTAAAGAGATATATACAAAGCCTGAAGTGGACTTTGAGATAAAAGAAATAGATAGAGTAGTGGACAAAGAAGAGGTCTTTAATAAAGACTTGTTGGACACTGCAATATGGATGAGTAACATGTATCTCTCTCCTGTGGGAGTGAATTTATCATCTATGATTCCTTCCGGACGAAGAGAGAGCGAGTCTTCTCCTTTCTTTAATATTTCATCCTTCTCTCCTGTAGAAAAACTTACGGAAGATCAGGAAAAAGCCCTTTCCCGTATCCGTTCTTTTCCTTCCGATATGTTTTATCTCTATGGTGTGACTGGTAGCGGAAAAAGCGAAGTATACCTGAGACGAGCAGAGGATGTAATAAGAAGCGGGAAGCAAGTGTTATACATGGTTCCTGAAATAACCCTGTCCCACCAGGTGACGGGAGAAGTATATCAGCGCTTTAATAAACGTGTGGCCATTCTTCACTCCGCCCTCACTCCATCCCAGCGCTTAAAAGTATGGCGTGAAATAATGAATGGGGATGTGGATTTGGTTGTGGGAGCAAGAAGTAGTGTCTTCGCTCCATTTAAAAATCTTGGTCTCATCATTATGGATGAAGAGCATGAAGGCGCTTATAAATCAGGGCAGAGTCCCAGATACTCGGCTCGCCAAGTAGCACAGTATAGGGCTGGAAAATGGAAAGCCCAACTCATTATGGGCTCCGCCACTCCTTCTTTGGAAGCTTGGAATCTGATCAGAACCCAGAAGATCAAGTCTGTTGTAATGAGAAATAGAATAGGGGAAGCAAAATTCCCCAAAATCTCTATTGTCAACATGAGGGGCGAAAAGAGAAATATAAGTCAGAAGCTTGAAGAAGAGATAAGAAACGCATTGAAAGAGAAGAAAGGTGTAATTCTGTTTCTCAATAGGCGTGGCTTCTCTTATGGCTATGAATGTAAGTCATGCGGGGCTATTGTAGAGTGCCCCAACTGTTCTATTGCAATGACATATCACAAGGGAAGAAATCGACTTATATGCCATACTTGTGGTTTCTCGGAGCCCCTGGTGAAAGTATGTCCTGAGTGTGGCTCCTTCGATATCTCTCCCAGGGGGTATGGGACAGAGAACGCTGAAGAAGAGGCTAGGGCCCTTTTCCCTTTTGCTCGTATCGAGAGACTCGATACTGATATCACAAACGGTGACAGCGAGAAGACACAGGAGATCCTTTCCGCCTTTAGAGACGGGGAGATCGATATACTTCTTGGCACTCAGATGATAGCGAAGGGACTTAATTTTCCTAAGGTTTCATTAATAGGAATACTAAATGCAGACTCCTCTCTGGCTCTCCCTGATTTCAGGGCGGGAGAGAGGACTTTTGACCTTTTGCATCAAGTTGCAGGTAGGGCCGGGCGATATAGAGACGACGGGAAAGTAATCA
Organism: Spirochaetales bacterium; assembly: GCA_022771185.1. Taxonomy (GTDB): domain Bacteria; phylum Spirochaetota; class Spirochaetia; order Sphaerochaetales; family Sphaerochaetaceae; genus Ornithospirochaeta. The sequence goes on from JALFCJ010000243.1 coordinate 15,652, forward strand.
TACAGACTACTCAGCCTACGGCTCCTGCCATCCAGATGGCGGCGACTAATGACCTGGAGCACTTCTATGAGAGAGAGCTCTCTCAAAGAAAAGAGACTATGTTCCCTCCATTTTCAAGACTTGTGAATTTATCTATCAGAGGAAAAATGGAAGAAAAAGTGAAAGAAGCTGCAATGGCACTTGGAGATATGGCGTCGACTCTCTCCGATAGTGACGAAGAGATAGAAGTATTCTCTCCTTCTCCATGCCTCATTGAAAAGATGGCAGGCCAATGGAGGTGGCACGTATTACTTCGAAGTCAGAGTATATCGCGTCTATTGCACTTTACTCGAACTCTTCTTTCTTCTTTCCGACTCCCTTCCTCACTTCACTTGGAAGTGGATGTGGATCCGACGAATCTCTTCTAATTAGAAGAAGATAGAGAAGATCCAGTCTGTAAGAGGAGAAGGAAGTATTGTCAAAAGCTTCATCTTGAAGCTGTTTTTTATGTTGTAGTGGGCACGTGGGTGCTTTTTCTCAGCAATGGAAGCAAGCTTTCTTCCTAGTATTGCTGGGTCTTTCGCCTTTTTCAGCTCCCCTGTCATAATGTGCTTCATCTTCAAGAGTGGCTCTTTGTATATATCTGTTTCAGCCAATAAAGAATCGAACTGACCGTTTACAGCACCCTGCATGTTTGTTTTGAAGGCTCCAGGACGAATAGTAGTGACTTTGGCTCCGCTCTTTTTCAGCTCTCGCCTTAAAGAATCACCATAAAGCTCTACGGCATGCTTTGACATAGGATAGTAGCCGTGTAGAGGTATTGCTGTGATCTTTCCATATTCGCTGGAGATTACGGCAATAGTTCCCTTGCCTTTTATTACAAGAGGACCGAATACTCTATTGAAGTTAAATGTGGCAAAGAGGTTGAGGGCAAAGATTTTTTCTACCTTACCTTCAGCTTTCTCAATGAATGAGCCAAGTATTACACAACCTGAGAAGTTAGCGATAAAGTCCACTTTATCAGTCTTTGTCTCAACTATTATTCTAGCTCTTTCGATGTCTTCGTTCTTAGTTAAGTCTGTCTTTATATAGAGGGTTCCATCTTCTTCCCTCTCTTCATTTCTTATATCCAGGGCAAAAATAAAGAATCCCCTTTTCTTGAGTTCTATTATGGTGGCTTCAGCCAAGCCTGACATGGAGCCACCTATTACTGCATATTTCATTGTTGTTAGTTTTCCTTTGCTTTATCGAAAAGGAGTGTAAGGGAAGAAGCGGAGAAAGTCTTTGCTTTTTCTCTTTCTATTCCGCAAAGAGGGCAGTTTTCGTCTTTATATACAGGGATGCCACACTTTGGACAGAGCCAGGAGGATGAAGTTCCATCTTCCATATAAAGCCACTCTGCTTCCACTCCTTCTTTTTTCTTTAAGTCTGACATAAAGAAAGAGAATCTATCATCCTTAAAGAGTGATGATATAGCATGCTTAGGAGGAATAGATATCTGCTTTTTGTCTGATAGATCGATCCTCTCTCCTTCATACTCCTCAAGGGATATGAGTTTAATCGCTGCCCTATCGGTAGGAATATTGATTTGAGCATTGATAGTGACTTCTTCCTTAGGGGTGATCATCTTATTGGACATAAATTCCCTGATTCCATCCATTGACCAAGTCGATGATACGAAGGCCTTTTCAGAGATGTTTCTTGCTTTTATGGAAATAAGAGTTTTTTCTTTTTCTGTCCTTATTACAGTCTCTTCAACAAGAATGGGGCTATCAGGAGCGAAGGTTGCAGGTACTATGGATGTGAGCTTGATAGTAGACGACGGGTCAAAGTCTCCATTTGTCTCTTCTACTACTATCTCTTTTTCTTCTGAGTCTGGTTCTTCTTCTAATGGAGGAACTTCTTCTGTCTTCTGTTCTTCTTCACTATCTAATTCCTTTGTTTCTGTTTTCTCTTCTTCAACTATTTCTTCTTTAGGCTCTTCTTTCACCTCTTTTTCAATAGGGGTAACAGGCTCTTCTCTTTTTTTGACAACTACTTTGATAGGGTCGAATTCCCATTCACGCATTCTGTAGTAACCATAGACGAGAGCCATTGCAAATACTAGGAGCGTATATACAAGAGCTGGAATAAGGTTGCCATAGGCAAGGTAAGCTCCTATGAGTACGAGAGCCAGTAGTGATTTGAAAGTCTCGCTGAATAAAACGATTCTTCTTCCAACACTTGTCTTTCCGATCAAGAAAGGAAGTGCGGCGACGGAGAGTACACAGCACACTAATGGATATGTTGCATGTACAAGCTCCACCCATCCTCTATATGTAGATAGAGATATTGTCGTTATGTAATAGAAGCGGCCAAGGGCCATGAATAAAGCCAGCATTGCTGATAGAGGCAAATAAACGTAGGTATAGAATCTATGGAATCTCATTCCTTTAGTGGTTTCTGTTTTTTTCTCTGACATACCTTTATTCTATTTCAGAGTTTAGGAATATTCCACAACATAGAGCGTTTAGATTCCTTCTTTCGTTGTTTTTGTTCATCAATCTTTGTTTCAAATGCCCCAATATGTTAAGATAAAGCCATGGACAGGACAGAAAGAAAGGAAAGAGTAATAGAGCTCATTGAGAGTGGAGTGAGAATTATAGCCATTGACGGCAGATGCGCAAGCGGTAAGAGTACGCTCTCAGAAGATGTAAAGAAGGAAGTGGATGTAAACATTGTAAAAATGGATGACTTTTTCCTTCCTCTTTCTTTAAGGACTCCAGAGCGTTTTGCTCTTCCTGGGGGCAATGTCCACTATGAAAGATTTATCGACGAAGTCATAAAAGGCATTCTGAGTGGGGAAGATTTTTCATATAGAGTATTCTCTTGCTCGAAGATGGATTATGAAGGAGAGAAAAAGATTATCTTATCCCGTCCAATAATCATAGAGGGCTCTTATGCCCTTCATCCCTCATTCCCTCACTACTGGGATAGAGCCATATTCTTGGATGTAGAAAAAGAGGAGCAGCTGAAGAGGCTGGAGAAGAGATGCCCTGAGAAACTGGAAGCATTCAAGAATAAGTGGATACCTCTGGAAGAGGAGTATTTCTCTTATTATTCCATACCTTCCAAAGCCGACGAAACACTATAAGCCCAGCTTAGAGAGAATGCTCTCTGTAATTTTTGTTGCTGTATTTAGCTCTTCTTGAATATCTTTTACTCTCTCTTGGAACGTTTCGTCGCATAGAGAAAGAGAAATATTGTCGATAGAAGTATCCAGCTCTTCTACTTCTTTTAGATCTTCTTTCTGGTCTCTGAGTTCCTCTAGAAACGAATCCATATCATTTATTGTCTTTTCTAAGGCTCTTTTGGCGTTTTCGATTCTCTGGAACGTCAAACAATTCCCACCATATATCCCCAATAGATTCCAATTTGAAGATAGAGAAAGTATGTCTTTTGCTTTTCTGAGGCTTTCTAAGGCTATTCTTCCTTTTTCTAATTTTTCACCCATTGGTATCTCCTTTTCTTTCTTATACAGATGAGAGCCTAAGCTGTGAGAGGACACTCTCTGTTCTCTTAATTGCATCGTCAATCTGTCTCTTTGCATCATTTATTCTTGACTGGACGAATACGTCTGAAAGAAAGCCGTCGAAGAAGAAGTCTGCAAATGTAAGAAATCCGTCGATATTGATGTTTATTTCAGGTAGATATGACAGCTCGTTACGAAACTCCCATAAGTCTTGCCTTGCTTTATCTAGCACATTTCTGGCTTTATCAATCTTCATGTGCTTCATAAAACCGGTGAATCCATTGCCCCCGAATACATCCAATAATCCCCAGTTGGAAGCGGAAGAGAGAATATCTCTTGCTTCTTTGAGACTATACAATGCCTTTTCTCCTGCTCTGATTGCTCTTTCTTCACTCATATCTATATTCTCTCTCCTTTTTGCTTTGTCCTCAATACTTCCTCCTAGGAAGAAAAAACAATATGATTATAAAGAAAAGGAATAAATATAGATGGAACCGATTTTGGAAATAGTAAAAGTAGGAGACGAGGTGTTGAGAGAGAAGTGCGCTCCCGTCAAAGAAATTGATTCTTCATTGAAAATGCTTACAGATGCAATGTTTGATGAACTATTGGAAGCTGACGGAGTAGGACTGGCAGCTCCTCAGATAGGCATTCCTCAGCGCTTCTTTGTAGTAGATATCAGAGATGGAAAGAGATATGTATTCATCAATCCTGAGATTGTGGAGACCAGTATGGAGAAAGGCCCATATGAAGAAGGCTGTTTGTCTATTCCTGGAGTTTACCACGATGTAATAAGACCATTGAGAGTAAAGATCCAGGCCAGGGATGCAAACGGTAAGCTTTTTAATCTTGATGCAGATGGAATGCTGGCAAGAGTAATTCAGCATGAATACGACCACCTTGATGGTAAACTCTTTATCGATCACTTAAGTGAAGAAGAGAGGAACAAAATGCTGAAAGCATACGAGAAGAAACAGAAGAGAGGCAATAAGAAAAAATGAAGATACTCTATGCCGCGACAGATACAATAGCTGTGCCACTTCTTTCACTCCTCTATGAGAAAGGATTGGTGGGTGCTGTATTTACAGCTCCAGATGCTCCTGGAAAGAGGGGGAAGACTCTTATTCCTACACCTGTAAAAGTCAAGGCATTGGAGCTTGGAATCCCTGTATATACACCCGAGCACTTAAAAAAAGAAGAGAGAGAGTTAGTTAAGACTCTTTCTGTTGATACTCTTCTTTCTTTTTGTTATGGAAAGATATTCGGCCCTAAGTTTCTCGCTCTCTTCCGTCACACATTTAACGTTCATCCTTCCCCTCTTCCAAAGTATAGAGGGTGTGCGCCTATATTTGCATCAATTAAGAACTTGGATAGAGAGACGGCTATTACTCTTCAGGAGATAGGGCTTGGAATAGACGAGGGAAGGGTATTTGCTTCTCCCCCGCTCACCCTCAGTGGCGACGAGACTACACTTACGCTGGAAGAGAAGGTGTCGAAGTTAGTTCCTGAGTTTGTCTTCGATGTTCTCTCAAAGATTGATTCTATTACACCTGTTGACCAGAAAGGCGAAGCATCATACACATCCTTTATCAATAAAGAGGACGGAAAGATCGACTGGATGAGAAGTGCCGAAGAGATTCACGCCTTAGTTCGTGCATGTAACCCATGGCCTCGTGCATATTGCTTACTGGGAAACGACAAGCTTCTTATTACAGGAGTGTACGGTAGTGCTTTCTCTCCATTCTCTCCGTCTACAGAAGAGCCAGGAACAGTAGTGGGTCTGGAGAAAGGTAAAGGACTGAAGATTGCAACGGGCAGTGGATACTTATATGTGACACGAGTGCTTCCTCCAATGAAGAAAGAGATGGACGCGACATCATACGTAAATGGAAATAGAAGTATAATAGGGACGGTTCTCCATTGACTTACGACAGGTGGAATAATTACAGGGAATACTTACTCGATAAATATGGAACATCTCTCTACCGAGTCGGGGTAGACGGAGGCTTCAGCTGTCCCAATAGAACCAAAGAGAGGCAGGGAGGCTGCACTTTCTGTGATGGAACAGGAAGTATCGCTGTATATCAAAGGACAAGTGAAAGCGCATTCCGCCATGATTCTTCTTTCGATGAGGGAGTGTCTGAAGAAGTTCTATTAAGATTTCAATCCATCGAGAACCAAATTAATAAAGGGCTGGAATTTATCCATAGACGTTATAAAGCAAAGCTTGCAGCCCTTTATTTTCAGTCTTGGACCAATACTTATGACACAGTGGAGAACCTGAAACGCATCTATGATATGGCTCTATCCTGTGGAGATTTTTCTGAGTTTATCGTCTCGACCCGCCCAGATTGTGTAGAGGACGATGTAGCAGACCTTCTTGCCGGGTATATAACAAAAGATAGGGAAGTGTGGGTTGAGCTGGGACTTCAAAGCGCCTCTGACGAGACACTGAGAAGAATAAACAGAGGCCACACTCTCTCCGATTATGTAAAGTGTATGGAACGCTTACATAAACGAGGAATAAAAGTCTGCACACATGTAATACTGGGCCTGCCAGGAGAAGAGAGGGAAGACTTTACTAAGACCGCTAAAGTGCTGAATGAAGTTGGAAGTGAAGGCGTAAAGATCCACAACCTTCATATCCCAGGTGGCACTAAGATGGCTGAGGAGTACCTCGAAGGCGAGATTACTTCCTGGTCTACAGAGAGATATATGAATGAAGTGGAGTACTTTCTCCGTCTCTTGAATCCAAATATGATTATTGAGCGCTTGGTGTGTGAGACTCCATCCCATAGACTTATGGCACCACGACATTTTATGGATAAATCTCTTTTTCTTCGTACTCTTAATGATAAGATGGAAAAAAACAATACTCGACAGGGGGATTTGTATGAAGGCTGAAGAAGTCATAATAGATGCAGTTATTGAAGCATCTAGGAAGCTTCCTTTAGATGCTGTGAAAGCATTGGAAAAGGCATATGAAGTAGAGGAAGGAAACAGCAAGGTCGTACTGAAGGCCATACTTGATAACTTGGATCTCGCTGGAAGTCTTGAAATTCCTCTCTGCCAAGATACAGGCATGATGTGGTGCTGGGCTGAAATCGGAAGAAACGCAAGAGTTGATATAGTAAAACTTGAAAAGCTCATAGAGACATCACTAGCAAAAGCATTTAAGAAGGGGCTCTTCAGGACTTCTGTAGTAAGGGATGTTATGGGGGAGAGAAATAATACGGGAGACAATCTTCCTCCTGTATTAAACTACTCTCTCACTTCCGGCTCTGATATAACTCTTCACTTCCTCTTGAAGGGCTTTGGAAGCGAGAACTGCTCATCTTTAACGATGCTTAATCCTACAGCAGGAAAAGAAGGCGTTATAGAAGCTGTTGTGGATACTATGAAAAAAGCAGGAGCCAAGCCATGCCCTCCTGTATTTATTGGGGTGGGTGTAGGCGGAACAATGGATAGGGCTGCAGTGATGAGTAAGGAAGCTTTCTTCAAGAGAAGAAAGGAAACTGACCTGGAAAGAGAGATAAAAGAGAGAATAAATGAACTCAATATAGGGCCAGGCGGTATGGGAGGAAAGAACTCATGTCTTGGGGTCTTTGTAAAAGAAGAACCTACACATATTGCGGGGCTTCCTGTAGCTGTCACTGTAAACTGTTGGGCTGAAAGAAAGGCTGAAGTAGTATTACTGGGAGGATATGATGGAGACTAAGCTTGTTTTACCTTCAGTAGACTGGAAATATATCCACTCAGGTGACATTGTCTATGTAAGTGGAAAACTCTATGTGGCAAGAGACCAGGCCCACAAACTACTTGTAAGCGAGATAAAAGAGAAAGGCGAGACACCTTTTCCCTTTGAAGGAAACGCAGTCTACTACATGGGGCCGGCTCCTACAAAGGAGGGGATGGCTATAGGTTCCTCCGGCCCTACGACAAGTAGGCGTATGGATGAGTTTTCTCCATTTCTTATTTCAAAGGGACTTAAGATTATGATAGGAAAAGGCCCAAGGTCAGAGAAAGTCGTGGAGGCTGTAAAAGAGTACGGAGGCCTATATCTTCAGGCCTTTGGAGGTTGCGGAGCCTTGTATGCTTCCCGTACCCTCTCTTCACGCACTATCCTCTATCCTTTCTTAGGACCGGAGGCTGTGCTGGAATTGGAAGTCAAAGACTTTCCGACTATCTGCATTATCGACTCCAGGGGAGAAGTATATAAGCCCTAAAGAGATCTGATAAGCTCTATCATTTCTTTGTATGATGACACGGACCAAGTGGCTTTTGGGCTGATAATGCCTTTTCTGGAGAAATATATACTCCTTATTCCGCTGTTTACTGCTCCTTGGATATCACTTTTTTCGCTGTCTCCGATAACTATGCATTCATCTTTGTCTTTATTGATGGTTTTTAAGACAATGTCGAAGAACTCTTTCTTTGGTTTCTGGACGCCCATCTCCTGACTGATGAAGATATGATCGAAATACTTAATAGTATCTGTGTCTTTGAGTCTTCCCCATTGGACTTTTGCTATTCCGTTGGTGACAAGTGCTTTTGGGATATCTGATAGAGACTCCAACATCTCTCTTGCGCCTTCAAGCATTATGCCGTTCTCAGAAAGGAGAGTGGCATATAGATCTGCAGCTTTCTTTGCATCTAAATCGGGACGGTTTAAGTTATCAAAGAAAAGTTTCATCCTTAGCTCTTCAAGTTCATCCAAAGTGATGGTTCCCTTCTCAAAGGCGTCCCAACACCATAGGTTTCCTACTTCATAGGCATCTTTCGTTTCTTTTGTATCTGGAAGATTGAAGTAGTCGAATAAGGCTTTAAGTGAAATGCGTTCCGTGGCATGAAAGTCCCAAATAGTTTCGTCGGCATCAAAAAGTAAGTACATGAGAGAACAATAACAGAAGAAAGGTATTGATGGGAGTAGAGACTAGACTTTTTTCTTGTTTGGAATGAAATTTATTGTAGAGGAAGTGAATATGAAAAACTCTATCTACTATTTTATTTCAGGAATCATCGTAGTTGTATTCGGTATATTTGTTATTCTCAACCCTAGCGCTGTAGTAAATATTGCAGCATTTCTTTTCTCAGTTGTCCTACTATTGAAGGGATTAAGAACACTTTTCAACACCCTTCGTTTTGATAATGTTGCATCCAAGGTCAGTATTAATGGCATTGAAATAAACATCGACACCAAGAAGGGCGTGAGAAAGACAATGTATCTCAATGCTTTTATCTCTTTGTTAGTCGGTTTGATTGCCTTGATTATATCCATAGTGGCTATGGTGAAGAAAAGTTCCTCCATTATGAAGATCGTGGTGTATGTCGTGGCTTCCGGCTTCCTTGTTTCAGGTGTTACAGGTATTCTTGAAAACAGAAAGATGAAGAGCTGGACTGGACTGGATGAAGCTATAGGGGAGAAAACTATATTCCAACTTATAGTAGCGCTGGTACTCTTTATCTTCCCTTCTCTTATCGGAAACGTATTTATGAACATTCTTGGTGCCATTGTAGTCGCCTTCGGTGCTTTGTACTTTGCTTGGGGCGTTTACTTGATAAAAGCAAAGAAGACACTGGAGAGAATGGAGAAAAAAGAAGCTGAAGACGTTTCTTGGAAAGATGTAGATAACACAGAGAAATAAAGTCCTTGTAGTCTTTATGTTGCGTAGATATACAGAAAGGAATTCTGAACCAACAGCTATCTCTTATGTTTTAATCTACCGAGGAGGAGCCAGGTATTACGATTTGATGCATATGGATGATGGGCTGGAATCATCGACATTGATGATGATTTTAAGCTTCCTAGGAGTTTTACTCCCATTAATCCTGAATTGGTTCCTCTACGTGCTGAAAAATCGGAAGATGACTTTAGGACATTAAGCGACTTGGGATATTCTTCGAAGAACGAAAGTCTATTTTTTCGAAGCTACACAAAGATTCAAGAAGTAATAACGATTACTCTTCAATTCTTCTTTTTGTAACAGCATTGAATATCAGGGAATGCACTACAAAAATGAACTGAAAACATATGTAGACAAGACTTGTGGCTACGAGTAATTGACATCTCCTCATAAATTAAAGAAAACTATATATGTTTCGTATAACTTTGTTTTGATTATGAAGAGGGGTAGTGATGACCGTTGATTTTTCAAAATACGCTGACGGATTAGTTCCGGTAGTAGTCCAGGATTGTGTAACAAGAACTGTGCTTACCGTAGGATTTATGAACGAGGAAGCTTATAGGCTTACTGTAGACAGAGGGCTTGTAACATTTTATTCCCGTTCAAAGAAAAGAATTCGTGTCATGGGTGAAAACAGCGGCAACTATATTAAAGTAAGAGAAATCTTGGTCGACTGTGACGGTGATACGCTTCTTGTTAAGGCTGTGCCTTCTGGGCCAGTATGCCACACAGGTCTTGATACTTGTTTCGGCGAAGATAATAAACCGGGTGATTTCTCTTCCTCAGAGTTCCTTTTTTATTTGGAGTCAGTGATCAATGACCGTAGGTTAAATCCTTCTGAAGGAAGTTATACTAATCATCTTTTCTCTCGCGGTCTTAATAGAATCGCGCAGAAGACAGGAGAAGAGGCAGTAGAGCTTATTATTGCAGCCAAGGATGATAACAAGGATCTCTTTTTGGGTGAAGCAGCAGATCTTATGTATCACTTTTTAGTGCTTCTTGCTCAGAAAGACAGTTCGCTATCGGAAGTAATTGATGTATTAAAGGAAAGACACTCTAGATGAGTCTTATTCTTGGTCCTGATAAGGAGTGTGATTATTTGGATGAAAGGAACGAAGACTTCTCTAATGAAGACTTTGATTCTTCATCCTTCTGTTCTTCTTCATTTAAAGGCTGCAACTTTCTTTCCTCTTCTTTTCGTTCAGCTTCCTTTGTGGACTGTACTTTTATTGATTGTAATTTCTCTTCTTCCGATTTCTCATCTTCATCGTTCTCAAGATGTAATTTTGTCTCCTGCCTTTTTAAGGGCACCGTATTTTCAAAGGTAAGGATGAAGGACGTAAAGATAGAGAATAGTTCGTTTCTCTATGTCTCTTTCGATAACTCCGACTTAAAGAACAGCGGGATATATAACTCTAAAATAAACGACGGATCATTTTCTGATGTTTCCTGTAAGAACTTTTCTCTTCATTCAGATAACCTATTAGGAACGTCATTCAGGGGCACTATGTTGTCTCTCATTTCACTAAAAATGTCTGATATCAGCGGAATCTATCTTTCAGAGGGGGCAAAGGAGCTAAATGGAGCAAAATTGGATGTCTCCCAAGCATTGGATGCCGCAAAACTTATCGGTGTAGAGATCATTGAATAGTTTATTTGCCAAATTCTATATTTATATGGTAACCTTCAATAAAGAATTTTGTTTGATATTGTACGTGGAGGAATAATTATGAAGAAAGTCATTATCATATTACTTGTTCTTGCTGTCTCTTTGACAGGTCTCTTTGCAGCCACAATTCAGGTTGGTCCTAGTGCAAGATTTAATGGTGATATTTCAAATGTAGAAGACTATAAGTCTATTTCTAATTATGAGTTTGGAGCAGAAGCAAGAGTAAATATCAGCGCATTCAGCCTTGCTGCCAATGTTCTCTTTGGTCAGGATAGAGCGAATAACATCGATTATTTCAACTCAATAGTAACAGCAAACCTCAGAGGTGAGTTCGCTATCTTTGAACTCGGTTTCGGAGCTGGTTTCGATTTCCCTGTCATTTGGGATAAGAGTACAGGTGATGTTCTCGTTGGAATAAATGGTGAAGAGAGACCACTTGATAAGTTCTATGAGATATTCACAAACTGCGATGTCTTATTCCGTGTTTCTGCCGGCGTTAATCTTGGTGGCCTCGGTGTAGCTGCCGACTATAAGCTTCCTTGGTCTACAATTCAGAAGTATTTCCAGAATCAGGAAGATTCAATAGCAACAATGAAGAAAGGAAGAGTATCAGTAGCTCTACTCTTAAACTTCTTCTAAGTTGTCAGCCCCCTTTATCGGGGGTTTTATAATGGAGGATATATGGATAATAAATACATAGATTTTGCTCTCTTGAAGGTGGAGGAACTAGTTGGAATCGACAGTCCTACAGGGTTTACAGAGAAAGCTAGCGAATACGTGAAGAAAGAGTTTGAGAAACTTGGCTTTGTCTCCCGTTACACTACAAAAGGTGGAGTGTTGGTGGACCTAGGGGGAGAAGATGACGAAAACGGCATTATTCTCCTTACTCATCTTGATACCATCGGTGCAATGGTGTCGGCAGTGAAGGACAACGGAAGGCTAGCCATGTCTCCTCTTGGAGGGCTACATGCTCCTGGCTTAGAGGGTGAGAATGTAAAAGTCTATACAAGAAGCGGGAAAGTCTTTTCTGGGACAATCCAGCTCCCTAATCCTTCTGTCCATGTAGCTGACGATTTTGATAAAGCCGAGAGAAGTTGGAAAACTCTTGAGTGTGTATTGGACGAAGATGTAAAAACAAAAAAAGAGGCGATGGAATTAGGCGTCAATAATGGCGATATAGTAGCCTTGGATCCAAAGTTCAGAATTACTGACTCGGGATATATCAAGAGTCGTTTTCTCGATGACAAACTAAGCGTTGGCATCGCGCTCTCTCTTGCAAAGTATATTTCAGACAATGGTATAACACCCCAGAGAAAAGTATGGCTTCATGTAACAGTATACGAAGAGATAGGCCACGGAGGCTCAGCTTCTGTTCCACATGGAGTTACAGAGGGGCTTTCCATTGATATGGGATGTGTAGGAGAAGGAATTGAATGCACTGAGCGTCAAGTATCTATTTGTGCAAAAGACTCAGGAGGTCCTTATTCTTACTCTGTAGTCTCTTCTCTTATTGAAGCTGCAAAGAGAGAAGGGGCAGACTACAGTGTAGACGTCTACCCCCATTATGGCTCTGATGTAGAGACCACGCTCTATTCAGGCTTCGATATCCGCCATGGCTTGATAGGGCCGGGAGTATATGCAAGCCATTGTTACGAGAGAAGCCACAGAGACGGCGTCAAGAATACTCTTTTAGTACTGAAAGGCTACTTGAATATCTAATCTTCTTCAGGGGGAAGGATAGGGTCATCCATATCTTCCCCCATTTCTCTAAAGGAGTAGTAACCGGAAGTACTGATGATCAGATGGTCCAGTACTTTTATTCCAAGTAGCTTACCTGCTGTGGAGATTCTTTTTGTAAGGATTCTATCTGCTTGGCTGGGGGATAGCTGCCCTGAAGGATGGTTGTGTACGATTACAACGCTTACTGCTCTTTCCTTTATTGCTTCGGCAAAGATCTCTCTTGGGTGCATTACGACTTTGTCCACTAGTCCCACGGTAGCCACATGTATCCCCAGTAGTTCTCCTGCTCCATTAAATGATAGAACCAATAGTTGTTCCTGGTTTCTCTCGGCATAGTGTTTCACTTCGTTCCATATGTCCTCCGGCCTTCTTATTACTTTTGCCTTTCTATTTGGCCTTCTTCTTCCCAGCTCCAGGGCTGCAAGAACTGCAGTGGCTTTCGCTTGACCCATTCCAGGGATGTACTTCAGGTCAGTCAAAAGGGGTTCGCTTCCTTTGTCCAATACCTTCAATACTTTCTCCGCCACTTCTTCAATAGTGTGGCCACTGCTTCCTTTGCCGATGAGAATCATCACAAGTTCTTTGTCCGAAAGGGCTTTTACTCCCTTTTCCTCTAACTTCTCTCTGGGTTTGATGGCCAGATCCATTTGATTAATAGTATTTGTGTTCATACTATTAATACGCAAAAATGGCTAAAACTGTGTAAAATAGAGATTG
>JALFCJ010000251.1 GCA_022771185.1 Spirochaetales bacterium
AACTGACCATCTCCTATATCAATTCAACTCATTTCACATATTCTTTTAAATAATCAGCCCAGAAGGCATTCCCTTTTTCACTGAAATGAACACCGTCATCAGCCATGTATTCCTTTATTCCACTTCCATCAGATTCATTCATTTCAGAAGCGATATCCAAGAAAACAAATATTCCCGGATGCTTTGAATTATACTCAGAAACCAAGCCTTCTATAATGGTGTTGCATAGCGCTATTTTTCGGTTTAGATGTAAATGCTTCTGATTCGATAGTCCTGTAATAGTCTGTATATACACTCTTGGTACTTCTAGCTCAATGATCCGTTCCAATAACATCCTATAATCGTATTCAAAGGTTTCATATGAGAAATCACCAGAGAATACGTCGTTGCCGCCTATGGCAATAAAAAGGGATTCTGGCTTTATTTCCTCCAACACATCCAGTCTCTTTCTCACGCCTCTCACGACTTCTCCTCCCACTCCCAATCCAAGTACTGTTTTATCCTTCGGGTGAAAATATGCGTTACAATCAAAGCCAGCGACACGGGAGTCCCCCATAAACACAATATCGCCTTCTTTTTTCTTGTTTTCATCAATCCACCCTTGATAATCAAAATGAGCTTCAGGAGCACAAGAAAAAAGAGAGAATAAAAGTATAAAAACAAGAGAGCAAAGAATAAGTTTTTTCATATCTATCATGTTAACACATTGTAGATGGTACACAATGAAAAACGGAGCAAAAGCATTAAGTTTTTATAAAGAAAAACAGCACCTACTTATTAATACAAGTGTACTGTCATGCTGATTTACTTTCTTTGTGAAAGGAAAAACAACTTCTTATGCTTAAATATTGTTCTTTTTTTATATGAAAATAACTTGAAACACTGAAACCCAGACTCATCCTAAAGAGAGGACAGATATCCTTTTATTGAGAGGATTATAGATGAGATAATTATCGAAATGGGATTTCAGTTGTATAAGCTCATAACGTCAAAAAAACTCCCTGAAGTCATTTGACCTCAGGGAGATAAACATCAGACAGCTGGTACATAACCACCGAGAAGCTTCGGAATTATGAGAGAGATATCTGGAATGAAGGAAACAAGCAAGAGGGCGATGATCATACATCCATAGAATGGAAGAGTCGCCTTTACTACCTTCTCAAGCGGTGTCTTACCTACAGCGGAGCCAATGAAGAGAACAGCTCCAACAGGAGGTGTCAAGAGACCGATACCGCAGTTGAGAACAACCATGATTCCGAACTGGATCGGGTCGATTCCACATGTCTTTGCGATAGGAAGAAGGATAGGTGTTGCAATCAAGATGATTGGTGCCATATCCATGATACATCCCAAGACAAGAAGAATAAGGTTCAAGAGAAGAATCAAGATTATTCTATTTGAAGTGAGGGATGTAATTGCGTTTGCAGCGATATCTGGGATATGGAGATATGTGAGACAATATCCAAAGACAGCTGATGTAGCAATCAGGATAAGAACTATTGAAAGTGTATTTACACACTCGTCAAGAGCCTTCCATACTCCCTTCCAATCCAAGCCTTTGTAAACAAAGACAGAAACAATAAGAGAGTAGATTACTGCAATAGCTGCAGACTCTGTAGCTGTAAAGAATCCTGCTACGACGCCGATGACAACAATGACGACGGCTGCAAGAGCCCAGATAGACGTCTTAAGCTGCTTCAAAAATCCGATCAAAGAGAACTTGTCTCCCTTTGGATAATGACGCTTAACAGAGATTACATAGCTTCCTATCATAAGTGTGAGGGCCAAGAGAGCTCCTGGTAGATATCCTGCCAAGAACAATGAACCTACACTGATGCCACCAGCTGTTGTTGCATAGATGACCATGTTGTGGCTTGGTGGGACCAAGAGACCTTCACAGCTGGAAGTAATGGTGACAGCTGTTGAGAAATCTGCATCATACCCTTCATCAACCATCATAGGAATAAGGATTGAACCGAGAGATGCAGTGTCTGCACTTGCCGAACCACTTATACCTCCGAAGAAGTAGGAAGCGACGATGTTTACCTGAGCCAAGCCTCCTCTCATCCAACCTACACAGCTATTTGCAAGGGCTATAAGCTTATCTGAAATACCGCCGGAACCCATAAGGACACCCATTGTAATGAAGAATGGGACAGCCATGAGTGAGAAGGAGCTGATGCCCTTGACCATGAGTCTACATACTTCTACAAGAGGTTTGCCAAGAACAGCAAGACAAGCTGCAGAAGCGAGACCTACTGCATAAGCGATAGGGAAACGGAGGAAAACCATGAGGAAGAATCCACCGAGAAGAACTATAGTAGCCAATGTATTGGTATCCATTACTTTACCTCCTCAACTTGTATTCCACAGAGTTTCTTCACGTTTGTATAAAGAGATTCGAACTCAAAGACAATCATTGCCAAGCCTGCAAGTGGAACTGGGAAATACATCCAGAACTTACTGAGCCATGTGATGGAGATATACTTACCACGAGCACCGAGAGTTGTTGTATATTTCCAGCCATACATAAGCATGATAAATCCAAGAACCATTACAGCAACATCTGCAATGATGTCAGAAATATTTAATACTTTCTTAGGAAGATACCTGTCGAAAGCCGTCATTCTTATATGTGCGCCACGCCTAATGGCAAGAGCGGCAGAAAGAACTGCCATATAAGACATAAGAGTCAATACAATTTCCTCTGTCCAAGCTGGATCGGAGAGGAATGGAATCCATTTGTGCAACAGTCTTCCTGCGACTGCGTAGGATGTAATCAAAATGTCTGCTATAAGTAGGATTTTACAAATGAAGAGGAAAATCTTGTAAACCCAGTCATATACAGGTCTGACTTTATCCATTGTTTTAAAGAATTTTTCCATAGACACCCCATTTCTTTGAATGGAAACGACATTACGGTACCGCCTTGGCAGTACCGTAATAATTAACGAAGTTTTACTTTACTTAAGGTTCTTGATCTTGCTGTAAAGCTCTTCCTGTCCCTTGATGTTCTGAGCTGTGATAGCTGAACAAGCTTCAACCCAAGGAGTCTTGTCTGCAACTTCAACAACGTTGCAGCCTTCAGCCTTCAACTGAGCAAGAACTTCGTCTTCCTTAGCCTG
>JALFCJ010000022.1 GCA_022771185.1 Spirochaetales bacterium
CAGTAAGCTCTCCTACCCTATTCCTTGCTCACGCTATCCAAATGACTCACCAAATAGGAACCTAGTCAGAAAGACTCAGTGTAATGCTGGCTGGGACTGGGGTCCATGTATCATGAGTGTAGGTATCCATGAGAGCATCAAGCTCATAGAGACAGGTTCATCTCTCTTTGAAAGCTTCTCCGTAATTCCAAGAGAGAATGGAGACAAATGGGAAGTAGAGTTTGAGTGCTGGATCGAAGCGGTTGAAGCAAAGAGTGTCAATGTAAAAGCTGAGATAGCAGGAAAGAGCATTGAAGGCGTCTTTAATCTAAAAGAGGGCACAAACAAGTACTCTATCTTCCTTTCCATCCCTATCAGTGATGTTGAGAGATGGTGGCCCAATGGCTTTGGCGGCCATAAGTTATATAAAGCTGTAATGACTGTGGATGGTGACAAGAAGGAAAGGAAGGTAGGCTTCAGAACACTTCTAGTTAAGAACGAGCCCACTATGGGAGGCAAGGAGCTTACAATCTGTGTCAACGGTAGAGATATATTCTCCAAGGGTGCAAACTGGATCCCTCTTGATGCCATTCCTTCCCGTATGACAAGAGAGCGTTACGACGAGCTCTTACAGGATGCAGCGGACGCCAACATGAATATGCTTCGTATCTGGGGTGGCGGTTGGTATGAGAAAGAAGATTTCTATGATCTATGTGACGAAAAGGGTATCCTCTTATACCACGATATGATGTTCGCTTGTTCCACGTACCCTTCTGACGAGTGGTTCCTAAAAAGTGTCGAGAAGGAGCTGAGAGACCAAGTCAGAAGGCTGAAGACTCACCCATGCATCGCTTTATGGTGTGGAAACAACGAAGATCTTGGAGCTCTTACTTGGTACGAAGAGACAATCAAAAACAGAGAAAGATACGTCAAGGACTACGAAAGACTTAATGATGACACTGTTGGAAGAATCGTGAAGGAAGAAGACAGCGATAGAATTTTCTGGCCATCTTCTCCATGTGCAGGTCCTGGAGACTATAGCGACAACTGGCATAGCGACGGAAAGGGAGACATGCACTTCTGGTCTGTTTGGCATGAAGGCAAAGACTTCGATTTCTACCACACAGTAAAGCCACGCTTCTGCTCAGAGTTTGGGTATCAGTCATTCTCCTCCCTGCAGGTTGTAAATACATTCTGCCCACGAGATCAGTTTGACCTTACTTCCCCTGTGATGCTTCATCACCAGAAGAATGACAGAGGTAACCAGATTATGATGGAACAGTTCACACGTTCCTTCAAATATCCATCATCCTTCGAGTCCAGCCTATATCTATCACAGGTACAGCAGGCACTGGCAATCGAGACAGCTGTTACATATTGGCGTTCTTTGATGCCATATTGCATGGGAACTCTCATTTGGCAGCTTAACGATGTATGGCCTGTAGCTTCTTGGTCCAGCATTGAGTATAACGGCAGATGGAAGGCTTTGCACTATGCTATCAAACATTTCTATGCCCAGGTCGCTCCACTATTGTACATAGATAAAGGTAGAATCTTCATCAAAGCAGTCAACGATACAAGAGAGAGAAAGAATGTTGAGATGAGAGTAAGAGTCATGGACTATGACGGTAATACTCTTGAAGAAAGAAAACACTCTCTCTCAATAGAAAGCATGAGTGTTGCGGATGTGGAGGAGCTCTATGAATCTGCATATAACAGAGACAATACTTTCATCGTTGCAGAGACAGAGTGCGATGGAGAGAAAGAAGAGAGAAGTATACTCATGGAGAGAGTGAAGAACTCGGATATCAAGAAGAGTTGGATAGCTTTCAGCAATGTAGAAAAGATGGAAGACGGTTCATTCTCAATTACTCTCGAAACAAAGCACCCTGCTTTCTACACTGTTATCGAGAGCGGCAATGTAGACGGTAGATTCTCAGATAACTTCTTCACTCTTCTTCCTGGGGAGAATAAGACTATAACATTCAAGCCAAAGCATGAGACGGATGAAGAGAAGTTCAAAGAAGAGTTAACAGTAATGGATGTATCAAGAATATGATATTAAGGCCGCCCGAAAAAAGGCGGCCTTAACTATATGGGTAGATTCTTCTTTACTCCCACTTTCCAGGATTACAGAGTAAATCCATCTTATAAGAAAGAAGAGCCAAGATATCTTTTCTATCTTTAATCTTCTCCCAGTCTTTTCTTTCTTCTCCAAGCCATAGATTCTCAGCCAAGATATAAGCACGAGGAAATAGCATAAACTCCATCTCTCTTCCGCTATGTATTTTCTCACCCCAAATACAGCACTGGGCTCCAAGAATAAGGTTTCTTCTATCTTCCTCCAGCTCCTTCATGGATATATCCAAGTCATAGGAATCCTTTGGAATAGAGAGAGACAAGTTTCCTAGTTCCCAAGGCTCGAGGGATGGATAACGGTCAAAGTAACAGCCACCGTTTTCCGGGCAGAGTATTACATTGTGTCCTCTGGATGATGCAGTCCTGGCGCCATTGAGTCCTCTCCAGCTCATTACAACAACATCTTTGTCGATTTCTGGAGCGTCCACCACTTCATCCCAGCCAATAGCTCTCTTTCCATACTTTTTCACGATTTCACTGACACGGGAAGTAAACCAACCTTGAAGCTCAGAAGTATTGGAGAGACCGTTTTCTTCCATTATGGCCTTGCAACCTTCATGATCCTCCCACTGGGTATGGGGACACTCATCGCCGCCAATATGAATAAATGGGCCGTCGAAAATCGAAGCAAGCTCTTTAATGGCTGCATCCAAGAATACCCAAAGCTGTGGCGAAGATGGATTCATTACATTCTCAAAGACACCCCAGTTATTCTGTACTTCGATTTTATTTCCAGTACAACCAAACTCCGGATAAGCTGCAATGAGAGCCTCAGCATGTCCCGGGGTCTCTATTTCAGGAATGACAGTAATACCTTTTTCCTTACAATATTCATTTACATACTCCAGGTCTTCTCTATGATAGAAACCCTGATGAACATGTTTCTGATCATTGTTGTCATATATATATCTCTTAGATGAGATTTCTTCCAATTTATCATAACCGGGGACCGAGAATCTCCAGCCCTGGTCGTCTGTTAGATGCCAATGGAAATAATTAAAGCCTACAAGGCTCATGGCATCTATTATTCTCAATAATTCTTCTCTTGAGACAAAGTGTCGGGAGCAATCAATATGAAAGCCTCTATATTTATAGGCTGGTGAATAGAAAGAAAAAGAGCAAACTGGGAGAGACCCGTTAAAAATAAGAGAAAGCTGCTTAATATATCCCTCTCCAAGAGCAAGTTCATCCTTTCCCCTACCCTTAATCAATATTTTTCCTTCTGTTATTTCTACTCTGTTTTCATCAGATATCACCTTCTCAGAAGGAAGAGAGTAACCGATCAGAGTATCATACTTAACGTTTTCCGATTCAATTCTAGGTGTAAGAAGACATTCTATAGTTTTCATAGTTTTCCTTATATATGTTTTAAAAAGGCGGATCCTAGGATCCGCCCCCTAATACTGAATCTTAGAAGATTACTTATTCCAAGCCTTCCAAGCGTCGTTGACTGTCTTAGCAGCTGTCTTGACATCTGTCTTTCCAAGACCGATTTCAGCGAGAACAGTGTTGATGACTTCATAGACTGCTGGATCGAGGACACCGTCGATAACAGGTGTAGCAACCTGAATTCTTCCATACCAGTCAGATCTCTTAGCAACGAGTGGCTCAAGTCCGTTTTCTTCACAAACCTTAGCAACGTCGATTGTTGTGAGGGATGGGAATGCAGCACCAGTTGTGAGTCTGTAAGTCTGTACATACTCGCCTTCGAGGAACTTGATGAGTTCCCATGCAGCAGCTTCTTCAGCACTTCCTGCAGGAATGTCAGCAGACATAGCCCAACCTGTTCCTACTACGACAGAGTTAGATTCGTGTACAACTTCACCGTCGAGAGCTGGGAAGTTCATGAGGTCGATATCTGTTTCCTGAGCTTCAGGAGAGAAGAGAGCCTGACCTGTTGTGATATCTGTCTGGAATGATGCACATGCCCAGTCGCCGTCGATATAGAAAGCAGCCTTTCCGTTAGCGAAGTCACCGCGTCCTGAACCATAGCCGATAGAGAGAGTGTTGCGGTTGATGATTCCATCTTTATAGAGGTTGTCAAGAACTGTGAGAGCGTTGATAAACCATTCATCTTCGAAATCGATCTCGCCAGCAGCAAGTCTTTCATACCAGTCAGCTCCGCCGAATCTACCAGCAAGGAGAGAGAAGAGACAAGACTGCATTACCCAACCATCCTTACAGTCCATCTGGATAACTTCGATTCCCTTAGCGTTGAGAACTGGAACCATTGCCTTAAGATCATCATATGTCTTAGGAACTTCAAGTCCGTTTTCTCTGAGAACCTTGTTGTTGACGAACATCATAGATGTAGCTGTGATACCGTTTGGAAGTTCACCAAGGAAACCACCGATCTGAGGAGCTGTTGTTGTAGGAGCATAGTCGTCAAAGATTCCATCAGCCTTCAAGAATGGTGTGAGGTCCTTAACAAGTCCTTCATTGTGGAGGGAAGCGGATCTTCCGCTTGGCCAAGCATAAAGAACGTCTGGAAGATTGCCCTGTGCAGCATAGGATTCAACCTTCATGTGGAATGGTTCGTTGAAGAGGTCCTCTCTGATAACCTCGATTTCTGGATGAAGTCTGGAGAACTCGTTCCATACCATCTCGACTTCGTTTGCGCTGTTTGGCTCTGACATGTCGATGTAGTTCAGAACCCTGATTGTTGTCTTTCCGCTGTCAGAAGCTTCAGCTCCGCCCTGAGCGAAAACCATGGATGTAACCATAGCCAGTACGAGGAGAACAACTGTTAATTTTTTCATCAAATTTTCCTCCTTTTGATGATTGAGTAGGTTAACCTACCATTTTCCCTAATTTATTTCATGCGACGTATCGCGTGATTACTTAACCCTTTACTGCTCCTGCAGCAACACCCTTTGTAATCTCTTTTCTGAATACCAGATAGAAGATCAGCATTGGCAAGAGGCCGATGACGAGGGATGCGAATAACTTTCCATAGTCTGTAGAGAGAGCACCGGCAAATGACTGGATTCCTACAGGGAGAGACTTATTCTTTGTGGATGAAGTGAGCATGTTGATAAGCATGAACTCATTCCATGTTCCGCTGATTGTGAGAATAGCAAGTGTTGTTGCAACAGGCTTTGCCATTGGAACAATGATGGATCCGAAGATTCTGAAGTACTTGGCGCCATCAATTCTAGCAGACTCTACAAGTGCATCCGGAACACTCTTGATGTACTCGGTACAGAGATATACACCCATCGGTAATCCGATACCGATATAAGGTATCAAGACACCAAGCTTAGTATCATAGAGTCCAACTTGGTTGATCATGACAAATAGCGGGATCATGATTGACTGAAGTGTCATAAGAATACCGATGACATATGAGCCATAGAGAATCTTAGTACACTTCATTCTGATCTTTGCAAATGCAAAGCCGCTCATAAGACCGAATATGAGAACAAAGATTACTGTAATTGAGGTGTAGATGACACTGTTAATGATATATGTGCCGAAGTGACCTCTTGTCCAAGAATCTCTATAGTTCTGCCAGAAAAATGTCTTAGGAAGTCCAAGTCTATTGGTCTGGTAGTCCTGGCTAGTCTTAAAGGAGCTCATTATAAGCCATGCCAACGGAGCGATGGCCATAATAGCGAAGAAGATAAGGACGATGTATGTAAGGACCATGCCTATCTTTCTACCTACTGATGTATTGTCTTTGATATGGCTGCTCATTCCTTACCTCCAAACTTCTTCTCAACAAGCTTTGTGATGCCGATGAGTCCGAATGAAATAATACACATGACAACAGATACTGCGTTGGCGAGCGGGTAATTCGGTGCACCCTTGAATGCCTTATCATACATAAAGATAGAGAGTACGTAAGTCTGCTTAGCAGGACCTCCACCTGTCATGACATAGATAAGGTCGAAGCTCTTCAATGATCCAGAGATTGCCAGGATACAAGATGTTACGATAACTCCGCTGAGAGCAGGAAGAATGATATATCTGAGAGCCTGGAACTCTGTAGCGCCATCGATCTTTGCAGCCTCGATTATGGATGTATCGATCTTCTGCATGTTTGCCAAAAAGATAATGAGATAAGTACCTGTATACATCCAGAGAATAACAAAGAGTACAGGAATAATCGGATGTTCGCTGTTACCTGCTACATAAGAAGGATTGAATATTCTTATGATATCAGGAAGAGCTCCGTTTGGGCTCATGATGGCATCCCAAAGTTTACCGATGACTACTGTAGAGATTACACATGGAAGGTAGATTACTGTCTGGAAGAAGTCCTTTCCTTTGATCATGCCTCTGAAAATAAGGTATGCCATAAAGAAACCAAGTGGAATCTGGCCAAATACAGAGATAAATGTGATCCACATGTTGTTCTTGAGAGCAAGCCAGAAATAGCTGTCTTTGAACATCTCTGCATAATACTTGAAGCCTACGATGTCTACGCTTCTCTTTTTAGGTCCGAATAATGGTCCACCCTTATAGTTGGTCACACTGAGATAGAGACCGAAAATAGTTGGGAATGCCATTACGAAGACATAAATCAAGAATCCAGGGAGAATCAGAGACCAGTAGGCCACCTTCTCCTCTTTTCTCCTGTTAAGTGACTTTACAGGAGCCACCTCTTTTTTTCCTTTCTCCATTTTTTCCTATCCTCTTTTGCCTTTTTTCTCTTTTACTTTGTCCCGTACATTTCCCTTTGGTCTTCCAAGAACTCTACTACCTCGCTCCAGCACTTTCTTTCAGAAAAACCTTCTTCAAGATCAGGGATTGAGTAGAGCTCATGAAGATACATCAGCGCCGCTCCCTTTGCAGATACCGACTCGTCTTGAGTCTCAAAAATCAGGGAGCAACCTATCTTTTCCAATACACCAAGAAAAGACGAGGCTTTTTCTTCCAACACACTTCTCACCCACTCTTCATCAGAAAGCGGGCTGCCGTGCAGGATGACACTATCGAAATCCATGATTGCCATAAATGGAACCAAAGAAACACATGTATCTACTATCCAAGAAGCCAAAGCTTCTCTGTCATCTATCGTTCTTTTCAATAATTCTGTGCTGAGACCAGACTGGTTAGGGTTTCCTCTATTCCATGAAATGGAACAAAACTCCCCGGCACCATTATGGGAGCCATGATAGACTTTACCGTCGATTATGACACCAAAACCTGCGCCGATTCCAATTACAGAGTCATTTCGCTTGGATTCTTCATGAAAATCAGCGACAACTGAGACAGCGTTTGAGGAGAAATCAAAGCCCAGTGTCGAATGAAGATCCAACCATGCGGCGCAGTTGGCATCGTTTTCAATGTAGATCGGGTAATCATATCTTGCCTTAAGGAAATCTTTGAGGTGATAGTCCTTCAAGGCAAAAGGATAGGAGTGGATGATTACACCGTTCTTTGCATCAATCTGACCAGGAATGGAGAAAGACAAGGCAAGAATAGGAATCTGAATGCCGCGGTGGGCATTGAGAGCCTCATCTACCACAGAACAGACGAAAGATTCAAAGGAGAGTTGTCTTTTTGAGCCTCTGACTTCCCATAGGATTGAGCCATCAGCACTCATTATGACGCTGCGGTAGTGTGAAGGCTGTAGGTCAAAACCGAATACACAACCAAAATCTCTTGCAATGGTAAGCTCAATGGGTTTTCTTCCTCCCAGTGATGTTGCATCTTTGCGTTCACCTTCACTGACAAGTCCGATCTCCATCAAGTATGATATTATGTTGGACACTGTGGATTTATTGAGCTGCAGAAGTCTGGAGATGTCGACACGGGAAAGACCCCCCTGTCGCCAAATGAGCTGTGCGACTAAGGATGTATTGGCATTTTTCTGAAATACATTGTTACTTGCCGGCATAGCTCCCAAACACTCCTAGTTAGTTTTTTCATTGAACAAACTATTCTTACCATTGGTTTTCCCATCTGTCAACAAACTTTTTAACTAATTCCGTTTAGTAAGTGTTTGGTGGAAAAATAACCCCATCAGTAATGAAATTTGAAATTTAATTTGACAAAAGCAAAAAAGTGTATGTCGAAGCAAAAAAAAGGGGACGACATCGCTGGCGTCCCGCTAAAAAGTATTTAAATACTACTCAGTTACGTATCTATGGAGAGTCTCTCTAACAGCACCCTTACCTTTTACAAGGGAAGTGAAAGCTTCAAGAACCTTGTCCTTGAGAGGAGAAGCGTAGAGGTTGAAGCCAAAGATAGCCTCATTCTCCATTAATGGTTTCAAGATCTCGTCAAATGGCCCTTGGTCTCCGAGCTTGATGGATTCCACAACCTTCTGGCTGGACTCGAGAAGTGGATCCGGGCTTGGCTGGAAGCTGTCGCCGTTGTCGTCAGTGGCAAGTAAGTATCTCATCCAGGAAGCCAATACCAGAGGCATGCACTTTAATGTAGAGAGGGAGAGTGTGGTTGAAGACATATAGTTCTTGATGTTCTCACCGAATCTGATGGCAAGCTTCTGACTTGTATCTGTTGCGATTCTCTGAGGAGTATCAGGCATAAACGGGTTTGCAAGTCTCTTCTCCACGACATCGTCGATAAATGACTTAGGACTAATGATTCCCGGGTCTACTACAACCGGCATACCTTCCACATATCCAAGTCTCTTGATGTATTTGACGATGTCTTCGTCCTTCATTTCATCGCTGATCTTTGTGTATCCAAGGAGGCATCCCATAATGGACATTGCTGTATGGAGAGGGTTGAGACATGTGCAGACTTTCATCTTCTCCACTTTGTTTACAGTGTCTCTATCTGTCATATAGATTCCGCTTTCTTCAAGTCTTGGTCTGCCGTTTGGGAAAGAATCCTCGATCACAAGGTATTCACACTCCTCGGAGTTTACAAAAGGTGCAATCCATGTATTCTTACCTGTTACCACCACTTCTGTATCTTCAAATCCAAGGTCTGAGAGCATCTTTGCAACTCCTTGGTCTGGTCTAGGAGTGATCTTATCGATCATAGACCATGGGAATGATACCTTTTCCGGATTAGAGAGGTACTCGATAAAGTCATCGTCCACAAAGCCAAGAGACTTCCAGGCATTGGCCACTTCCATTACACCCTTCTGTAGCTTCTCTCCGTTATGGGAGCAGTTGTCCATAGACACGAAAGCAAATGGATAAGCGCCAGCCTTGAATCTCTCAAGGGCAAGGGCTGTAACCATACAAATTACAGTGGAACAGTTCTCTGGTCCCTTAGGGATATCATCCTGAACATACTTTGGAGCAGTTGCATATCCCTTCTCTGTGATTGTAAAGGAAACCATCTGCAGTTTCGGGTTTCTGAATGCCTTCTTCAAGCTTTCATAATCTTCAGGGAAAGAAGGAGAACACTTGAGGGCCTTAGCTACTGAAGCCACCACCTGATTCTTAATGGAAGCGTCGCTTTTCAGTGTAACGGAAAGAGTGAGGCTGTCATGAGGATTATAGATCTTGTCTACGATTTCATAGTCAAAGCTCTCGGCCACAATGATACCTGTATCACTAAGACCTTTTTCAATTAACTCCTGCATTCTTGCAGCAGGGAAGCATCTGAAGATATTGCCTGCACCAAAATGAATCCATGTGCAACCTTCTTCTGTTGCCTTTCTCATTTTTTCTATATCAAACTGAGGAAGGATAATTCCTGCTTTTTCCCATTCCCCTCTGTTTTTCAAACCTTCTAGACTAAGTTTCATCTCTAATCCTCCGATATTATGCTTTTTGGTACGTTTTAAGAGTATCACACTAAAATATTAGATGCAACAATTCTTTTCAGTGCTACAAAAAAACTATAGATAACTAATATTTTAGATATTTTTTAACCCAGTCGCACCACTCTTATTATATAATTGTATCATGGAAAGAGGAAATGTATTTGATGAATTGAGAAAAGAGATTCTCGATTTGACATTGAAACCAGGAACCGAATTGAACTTAAATCAGCTGTCTACTCTTTTCGGAGTAAGTCGTTCTCCTGTCCGTGATGCAGTCAAAGAGCTCTCTGTAGAGCATTTGATCGACATATATCCACAGAGAGGAACATACGTAAGTAGAATCAATCTCAGAATGGCTGATGACGAAAGATTCATCAGGCTAAACTTAGAGCTTGGTTCCATCCCTAGTTTTATCGAGAATGTCAACAACGACCTTATTTCAGAGATGGAGGACCTCATCGATAAACAAGAGAAAGCTTTTGCCCTGAGAGATACATCACTTTTATTAAAACTTGACGACCAGTTTCACTCAGTAATATTCAAGGGTGCAGATAGAGAAGGAGTCTTCGACTTTATCCTGACACGTAACGGCAACTACCATAGAATGCGCCTCATCTCTTTTATGTTCGATGCAATCAGCGAGGATGTTATCAGACAGCACAAAGTAATATTGGATGCTATAAAAGAGAAGGACACTGAAAAACTTTTGGCTCTTGATAAGGCACATATGACAAAACTCAAGAAAGAAACAGTCTCTTTTAGAGAAACAATGCCTCAATATTTCACAGAAAGATAAATTTCTTTCAAATTCAATTTTGTTTTTTCCCCTCTCTGTTGTAAGCTAATACAAAAGAGAGGTTTATTTTATGAAAAATATACTTTTTGTCGCCTCGGAGTGCGTTCCTTTTGTCAAGACAGGTGGACTGGCTGATGTTGTAGGAAGCCTACCGAAGAATCTTGATAAAAAGAAATATGACACCAGGGTCATCCTTCCCCAATATGCGTGCATGAAGGAAAAGTATAAAGAAAGACTGAAGAGTGTCTGCTATTTCCAGATGGACAACAGGATCTATGTAGGAATCAACACCTTGGTTGAAGATGGAATCACATACTATTTTGTTGACAATAATCAGTATTTCTCCGGCTCTAAGCCATACTTCGATCTGTTCTCAGACCTTGAAAGATTCGCCTATTTCTCAAAAGCTGTGCTTTCTGCCCTCCCTCTTATTGGTTTCAGACCAGACATAATCCATGCACATGACTGGCAGGCTGCACTAGTTCCTGTTTATCTTAATACTGTATTCCAAGGAGACCCCTTCTTCAGAGGAATCAGGACTATAATGACCATCCATAATATCCGCTTCCAGGGATGCTGGAACGTAGGTCATCTCAGATGGGTCACAGGCCTTCCTTCAGAATGTTTCCAGCCAGGAAAGCTTGTCTCTCCTTACCAGGACACATCAATGCCTTGGGATGAGTGGAATGCCACAATGCTACGTGGAGGCATCGTCTACTCTGATTGGGTTACAACTGTCAGCGAAAGCTACGCAGGTGAGATTCAGACCCCTGCCTTCAGCGACGGTCTGGATGATATCCTGAAATGGAGAAAAGATAGGCTGATGGGTATTGTTAACGGTATTGACTGTGAAGTATGGAACCCAAAGACAGACCCACATATTTCTAAGAACTATGATACAAGAAACTTCTGGAACGGAAAGAAAGTGAATAAGATAGAGCTCCAGAAGAGATATGGTTTACCAGAGAACGAGGATGTCTTTACTCTTGCCATCGTCTCTCGTCTCACAGACCAGAAGGGATTGGATTTAATAGACGGCATAATGGACGAACTGGCTAGAAGAGATATTAATCTTATAGTCCTAGGCAGCGGCGACGAGAGATATGAAAATATGTTCCGATACTATAGCAGAAAGTATCCTAATAAAATTGCAGCCAGAATTGGATATGACGAGGAGCTTTCCCATCTTATCTATGCTGGATGCGATGCATTCTTGGTGCCTTCCGCCTTTGAACCCTGTGGCCTGACACAGCTTATCGCCCTCAGGTATGGCTCGCTTCCTATTGTCCACGAAATCGGAGGACTTAAAGATACTGTCAAGCCATACAACCAGTATGAAGGAAGTGGAACAGGATTCTCCTTCAAGGGATACTCCTCCTCCGAGCTCTTGGATAGGATCAACCATGCAGAGTGGCTCTACGATGACAACACAACAGAGTGGAAAGATATGGCAAAGAGAGCTATGAAGGAAGACTGGTCATGGACCAACTCTTCAAAGAAATATGAAGCTCTCTACGATTCTTTATCCTGAGTATTACAAAATACTTATTTCACTGCTTGTTTTCTCTCGTCTGAAAACAGGCAGTTTTTACCAAACAAGCTATTTTGTTTATATTTTTCCAAAAACCTATGAAGTGAACATTGGTTTTGTAACACTTTCATTGCACTTCTCCTACTACAATGACAGCGTAAGGAAGGCTATTAATGACAATTGAGGAATGCTACTCCATGATGGATGGAGATTGGGATGGTATAAAAAGAAGACTAGGCAACGAAGATCTCATTGCTCGATTGTCAATAAAGTTTTTGTCTGCAAAAGAGTATTCTGAGATTGGCATTGCAATTAGCGAAAGAGACTGGGAGAAAGCCTTTCTTAACGCTCATACGCTAAAGGGCGTTGCATTAAATCTTGGATATAACGACCTTGCGAAGGCTACTAGCAACCTTACGGAACTCCTTAGACCAAGAAAGCTGGACAACCCTAGGGAGGCAGATAGATTATACTTATCTGTAACCAGTGAGTATAACAAAGTAATAAACGCAATTAACGCTTACAAAGATTCTACTCTTTGAAAAATACACCTTCACAAAATGAACAAAGAGAAATACTATTCTACTAATGACAGTAGTTGCCGTTGATGATGAAGAAATTTCTTTAATGTGTCTTGAAGCCGTCCTGGATAGCATGGATGATGTTGACAAAGTCCTCACGTTTTCGAACGCTGAGGATACTATTGATTATTTCAAAACAGGAAAAGCAGACGCGGCTTTTTTAGATATCCAGCTTTATCTTTCAGGCGGAACCTTAAACGGTTTGATGCTTGCAGCTAAGATCAAGGAGCTTTGCCCTGACTGCCATGTAGTATTTGTAACCAGCTGCCCCGAGTATGCAGTGGACGCATTTAAGCTCCATGTCTCTGGATATATCGTGAAGCCTGTAACAAGAGAAGCTGCCAGAAAAGAACTAGATTACATCATCATGGAGAAGAGAGCAGCATCCAATGCAAGAGGTTTTATTGAAGAAAAAGAAGAGGAACCGAAAGTGAGAGTTCAGTGTTTCGGTAACTTCGAAGTATTCTGGAAAAATAAGCCTGTCGTATTCCAGCTATCAAAGGCGAAGGAGCTCTTTGCATACCTGGTGCATAGAAAGGGTGCCAGCGTCTCCATGGCTGAACTCGCTGCCGTTTTATTTGAAGATAAGGAAGACGGCCTCTCAGTACAGAGTCAGATCAGAAACCTTGTTGCATCCATGAGAAAGACATTCTCTTCTCTTGGCTGCCCTGATTTATTTAATAAAAGCCGTGGTTATATTTCAATAAAGACAGATCTTATCAACTGCGACTACTACTCTTTCATGAATGGTGACAGTGATGCAATCAACGAGTATAGCGGCGAGTATATGGCTCAATATTCTTGGGCCGAATTCACTGTCGGATACCTTGAAGGTGTAGTGAATAGGGAAATCTGACAAAAAGGGACTACGAGTCAAAACGTATCTCGGAGTGGAGAGAAGCAATATGGAAATAGAGAGACTCATCAAATCCCTTGGAAGCATATATACCTCAATTTATGACATCGATTTAACCACAGGTAGATATCAAGAGCTTTCTTCCTTCGACCTTGTCCACGAACGAATAGGAAAAGAAGGAGACACAAAGCAGGGCTTTGAATACTTCGTCTCCAATATGGTGGAACCCCCCTTTGCTTCAGCCATGAAGAATTTTGTCAATCTCGACACTATAAACGAAAGAATGGAAGGAAAAAAGAAGATTTATCTGGAGTACCTTAGCCCTGCATTTCTAAATAAGACAGACAAAAAAGAAGAACAGTGGACCAGATGCTCATTCATTGATGGAGGAAGGGATGAAGAGGGAAATCTTATT
Source organism: Spirochaetales bacterium (assembly GCA_022771185.1). GTDB lineage: Bacteria > Spirochaetota > Spirochaetia > Sphaerochaetales > Sphaerochaetaceae > Ornithospirochaeta. The sequence continues at coordinate 13,991 of JALFCJ010000022.1, forward strand.
CATGTTTTCTTTGCTGTCGAAGCAATACACAATGACAAAATAAGGGAGTTGGAGGCTCTTGAGAAAGAGAAGAAAGCCAAAGAACATCTAGAAGTCCTACTAAAAGAGGAACAACGACACACAGCCATAATCGAAGCTATGGGAAACGCCTTCGACTCTCTTTATTTCATCGACATAGAAAATAAAACCATGCGAAGAGTCATCTCCCAAACGGGATATCATGACTCCTACGGTGAAGAAGAAGATCTAGAGTCCGGTATAAATAATCTGGTTTATTCCATAGCGAAAAAAGAGGAGGCTGCTCCACTCTTGGAGTTTGTCCAACCGATGGGGCTACCTAAAAGACTCAAGGAAGATAAACTGATAAACCACGACTTTCAGAACAAAGATAACCGCTGGTCAAGACTATCGATTATTCCCATCAATAACAAAAAAGGTGATGCTTCGACATTTCTATTTGCTCTTAGCGATGTAGACAATGAAATAAAGAACATCAAGATAAAGAACAATGTGATCCAAGCATTGTCTTCCTCTTATGAGAATGTTTATGCTGTCAGCGAGGAGACAGGTATCGCCATATGTTTCCGCATGGGAAAAGAAATTGAAAAACTGTACTACGATTCTTTTTCAAAAGGAAACTATGAAGATAACATCAAAACCTATTACAAGAATGAAGTCATCGAAGAAGACAGGCACTTATTTTATGCTATCGATACTCCATCAAAAGTTCTTTCCAAGTTAACGAAGAGAAGTGAATACACTTTCAACTACAGAATAAACAGGAATAACAGAATACACTTTTTCCAGTGTCATATCGTCTTACCTTCTCTCAATGTAAGGGAATTTGTCATTGGGTTTAAGAATGTAAACGAAGAGACAAGGTTGAATCTTCTCCACCAAAAAGAGATGGACGACGCCATTGCTGCCATTGAAAAGACAAACAAAGCATTGAGAGAAGAGACAGCGATATCATCAGTGTTGACCGAGGAGTATCATAGTCTCTTCAGGATAAATACTACGACCGGTGCCATGACTCTCTATAGGACAGATGGCGATGGCTTCCCTCCTACTCTCCTCTCTTCACTTTTGAAGCTCAGTGATTATGAAACCATAGTCGACCGTTATATCGATAGTTTTGTTCATCCTGACGATAGGGATAGAATAAGAGAGAACTCAAGGCTCAAAAATCTATTGGAAAAAACATCGGAGACCGGTCTCTATAAAATGGGATTTCGACGAATACTCGCCGAGTCTATCCAATACTACGAGATGAATGTAGCGAGATCTGTGGATAGTGACACTTTGATTCTTGGTATGCGTGATGTAGACCAAGAGACAAGGAGGCAGATCAAAGTAACGAAAGAGATGGAGGCCCAGAGGGAGATAATCGAAGGCCTGGGCTCCGAGTATTATTCCATACTCCTTGTAGACGTCGCTACAGACACTGTCTCCACATACCGCGCATATGGAGAAGACGGTGAGGCTATAGACAGACACTTCGATAATAATCTCAGACATTGGACGGATGGAGTGAAGAGTTATGCAATGCATCTTGTGGTAGATGATGACAAAGTAAATTTCCTGGAGAAGTTGTCTCTACCATATATCAAAGATAATCGTGGCCACGATTACTCTTTTACCTACGGAAAAAAGCTGGATGGGGACATCTTCTATCTTCAGGCAAGAGTTGCATATGTCGACACATCTGACGGGGGATGGGTTGCTGTAGTCGGGACGAGGAATATAGACGATCTAATAAAAAAAGAAAAGAAACAGGAAGCGGCCTTAAGAGAAGCTTATTATGCCGCTGAAAGTGCATCAAAGGCAAAGACAGACTTCCTCTCCTCTATGTCTCATGATATCAGGACACCTATGAATGGAATTATAGGAATGACTGCCATAGCCGCCTCTCACCTTGACGATAAAGAAAGAGTAAAAGATTCTCTCGAGAAGATTACAAAGGCTAGTCGCCACCTACTTTCTCTAATAAACGAAGTCTTGGATATGAATAAAATCGAGTCAGGAAAAGTACAGCTAGCTGAAGATGAATTTAATCTCTCAGACTTGATTGAGAATCTTATTAACATGACCTCCTCACAGATAACTGAGCACAATCATACCCTCAACGTCAATGTATCTGGAGTACAGCACGAAAATGTCATCGGAGATAGTCTCCGTATCCAGAAGATATTCACTAATCTTATGGGGAATGCTGTAAAGTTCACTCCAGACGGAGGAAGAATAAGGCTCACTATCTCTGAGCGCCCATCAAGACAAGAGAAAGTAGGATGCTATGAGTTTGTCTTCGAAGACAACGGAATCGGAATGAGCGAAGAGTTTATGGACCATATTTTTGAGCCATTTACAAGAGCAGAGGACGGAAGTGAAAGAAGGACTCAAGGCACAGGACTGGGTATGACAATAAGCCGCAATATCGCAAGAATGATGGGTGGCGATATAAAAGTAGAAAGCACTCTTGGTGTAGGTTCCATATTTACTGTTACTATCTATCTTAAGCTTCAGGATAAAAATGAAAACCTGGAAAAACGATTTGTAGACCTGGATGTCCTTGTTGCAGATGATGACGAGCTGAGCCTTGAGTCTTCATTAGATATTCTCTCCTCCATGGGCATGAAAGTGGAAGGCGTGAATAACGGCAAGGACGCAGTTGAAAAAGTCGTATCTCGCCACAGCGAAGGATTAGATTTCTTTGCAGCAATACTAGACTGGAAAATGCCAGGCATGGATGGAATAGAAGCTACCCGCGAAATAAGACGAAGAGTGGGCAATGATGTACCGATTATCATAATATCCGCCTATGACTGGTCTGAGATAGAAGAAGATGCAAAAAGAGCGGGAGCCAATGCATTCATAGGTAAGCCTCTCTTTAAATCAAGGCTTGAGAAGACCTTCTCCTCTATACTGGGAAAAGAAGAAGAGAAGCCTGTAGATAAATATATCTCCCTATCGGATCTCGAAGCATTAAAGCTCCAAGGAAAGAGAGCCCTGGTTGTTGAAGACAATGACCTCAATATGGAGATAGCTTGCGAGATTCTGGAAACCACAGGGATGAGTATAGAGACAGCGATTGATGGAATAGAAGCCGTAGATTTGATCACCTCATCTCCTGACGGCTACTATGATATTGTCTTCATGGATATCCAGATGCCTAAGATGAATGGCTACGATGCAACAAGAGCCATCAGGGCACAGAACAGACCATACTTGAAACAAGTTCCTATTATAGCCATGACGGCAAATGCCTTTGCTGAAGATGTACAGGCTGCAAGAACTGTAGGAATGAACTGGCATATATCAAAGCCACTTGAACTACATGCTCTCAAAAGCGTATTAGAACGATTTATTGGGTGATAATCAAAGAAAAGAAGAGGGATTTATCACCCAATTTATCACCCAATTATCACCCAACTCTTTTAAACTTATGTTATAATGATAAGAACGATGAGATTGAAGACAAGATGAATACCATCAGAGAAAGCATTGATGAGCTTTGTTAATATTCTTCTGAAAGGGATTGTTTTGAACTCAAGGAAAATTGGTTCAATGCTATTGAATTAGGAGAATATATCTCTGCACTTTCTAATAGTGCTGCTATTGAAGGGAGAAAAGAAGGTTATTTTCTTTGGGGTGTCAATGACATCACACATGAGATTACTGGTACAAAAATCGATCCCGATCAAGATGTAAAAAATGAACCACTTAAACACTTCCTAAGAAGACAACTATCACCAGACCTGGATTTGGTTTTTTAGCAAGCAAAGACCTTAGTCAAATACATTTATCTTCCACACAGACAAAAGTATTAACTCTCATAAGAAACAATCCAAATGTAACAAAGCCTGAAATGGCAAGAATAACAGGTGCAAGCAACGGCACAATTGATAACTGTATCTCTTATCTAAAAAAGATTGGCGTAATCGAAAGAATAGGATCAACCAAAACAGGATATTGGAACGTCTTGAAATAGAAAGAAAACAAATTTGTTTTTGAAAATACGGGGCTTTCACAGCCCCGCTTCTTAGTAGTTATATCCAGCTTCTACAGCCTTAAGGTTTCTTTCATACATCTCAGGATGCTTACTTACAACCTTTTTTAAAGCTTCTTCCATGCCGTTCATTCCAATTTCCGGACACTCTTTGAGAACCTTACCCAGCAATACAATGTTAGCCAAGTTTGGTGTCCCCATATCCTGTGCCATCTTTGTAGCAGGAATATAGAATGCTTTTACATCGTCTCTCTCAACTTTTCTCCCGATGAGAGTGGAATCCACAAAGATTACTCCACCCTTCTTGACTGTCTTTTCATATTTATCGAGAGAAGGAAGGTTCATGACAATAAGAACATCAGGATTGTCGATGATAGGAGAGCCTACGCTTTCGTCGCTGATAGTCACAGAGCAGGAAGCTGTACCGCCTCTCATCTCAGGGCCATAGGAAGGAAGCCAAGAAAGTTCCTTTCCTTCCGATAGAGCCTTATAAGCAAGAAGCTTTCCAGAAAAGAGAATACCCTGTCCACCGAAACCTGCAATAAGAATCTGACTTGTCATACTGAAGCCTCCTTATCTTTGTCTCTGTAGACTCCAAGAGGATAGTAAGGGATCATCTTCTCATCCACCCACTGAAGAGCCTTCTGAGGAGTGAGTCCCCAGTTTGTAGGACAAGCTGAGATTACTTCAATAAGTGAGAACCCCTTTCCTTCCATCTGGTTTCTGAATGCCTTCTCGATTGCCTTTCCAGCGTGTTTTACGTTCTTAACGTTGTTTACAGCAACTCTCTCGATGTAATAAGGAGCATCAAGTGAAGAAAGAAGCTCAGCAACCTTAATAGGATAACCAGCTGTCTTTACGTCTCTTCCATAAGGAGAAGTCTGAGTCACCTGTCCTGGAAGTGATGTAGGAGCCATCTGGCCACCTGTCATACCATAGATTGCGTTGTTGACGAAAATAATTGTGATATTCTCGTTTCTTGTTGCAGCATGAACTGTTTCAGCCATACCGATGGATGCCAAGTCTCCGTCTCCCTGATAAGTAAAGACGATGTTGTCTGGGAGAGAGCGCTTTATTCCTGTTGCAACAGCTGGAGCACGGCCATGAGCCGCCTCAATCATATCGCAAGTAAAATAGTCATATGCCATAACAGCGCATCCGACTGGAGCGACACCGATGGCCTTTCCTTCGATTCCAAGATTGTCTATTGCCTCTGCAACCAAGCGATGAATAATTCCATGTGGGCAGCCCGGGCAATAATGGAACTCTTTAGATGTAAGGCTTTTTGGTTTTTCAAATACAACTGCCATTATTTTGCCTCCCCATTAGCCATTTCTTCAACGCTCTTGACGATTCTCTCGACATCAGGGATCATACCGCCGCTGCGAGAACAAAGAGAAACAGGCTTTTTACATTCTTCAGCAAGTTTAACGTCTTCAATCATCTGTCCCATACTTAACTCTACACTGATAAAGCCTTTTACTTTGTCAGCAGCCTTTCTGATAGGTTCTGATGGGAATGGCCATACTGTGATAGGTCTGATAAGACCTGTCTTTATGCCCTTCTCTCTCAAGACTTTAATAGCGTTCTTGGCAACACGGGCGGCAATACCGAAGGCAACGATGCAGTATTCTGCATCCTCCATCATATACTCTTCCCATCTTGTCTCGTTTTTCTCAACTTCTTTATATCTTTCAAACCGCTCTATATTTGTGCGTTCCAAGACTTCAGGAGAGAGATAGAGTGAGTTGACGATGTTGTGCTCTCTCTTGCACTCTGTTCCTGTAAGAGCCCAAGGCTTATCTACAGTGCAAGTTTTTGGTTCAGGAAGAACAACAGGTTCCATCATCTGTCCCATAGTACCGTCAGCAAGAAGCATTGCAGGCATTCTATACTTATCAGCCAGGTCAAAAGCAAGAGAAGTAAGGTCTGCCATTTCCTGAACACTGGAAGGAGTGAGGACAATAAGATGATAATCCCCATGTCCGCCACCCTTAGTTGCCTGGAAGTAATCGGACTGGCTTGGCTGAATTCCTCCAAGTCCCGGGCCTCCACGCTGTACGTTGACGATGACTGCCGGGAGGTCTGAACCTGCAATGTAGCTGATTCCTTCCTGCTTAAGGGAGATTCCAGGAGAAGAAGAGCTTGTCATAACTCTCTTACCTGTTGCAGCTACTCCATAAACCATGTTGATGGCGCTGATTTCACTTTCTGCCTGTAAAAATACTCCACCGATCTTCGGCATTCTCTTAGCCATATACGCAGCGACTTCAGTCTGCGGTGTAATAGGATAACCGAAATAATGGAGGCATCCTGACCTGATGGCGGATTCGGCGATTGCCTCGTTACCTTTCATCAATACCTTTTCTGCCATTTTACTTCTCCACCTTGATGACACAGTCTGGGCACATAGTTGCGCAGAATGCACAGCCAATGCACTTTTCCTGGTCTGTCATAACCGCAGGATTGTGTCCTTTCTTGTTGATCTTGTCTTTTGCAAGCGCCAAAATGTGCTTTGGACAAGCGTCTACACAGAGGCCGCAACCCTTGCAGATGTCTTCATTAAATGTAACTTTAGCCATTTTTTCCTCTTAGTCAAAAATCCTCTTCTGGAGATTCAAGGGAACCATATCAGAAGTGGCGATACTCTTCTCAGCAGTAACTGCTACAATAGGGATTCCACTGAGCTTAGAAAGCTTATCAGCCTCACCATATGTTTCAGTTATAGTTTCCACTGTAGTTTCTGCACCTAAGTTCGAATTGTTCACTATTCCAGTAAATACCAGACCTGAGGCAACTTCGATCTCTTTCATACAATAGTATGCGTCTTCAGCATTTCTTGTAAGGGGACGATGGAAATTAACCACATAGAACATATCATAGTTGTCTTCCTCCCTAATGTATGGAGAAAAACGCCCCAGTGCATATGCTCCCCTTTCATCGCCTCCTATATCCAACACACCGTATCTGGACTTGTCTTCAACAAGAGCATATGCCTCGCTGGGGATGGAAGGGAGATCAACGCTGGAGTTGGCGAAAGGAAGAGCAATTACCTTCACTCCCGCCGCTTCCAACTCTTTCTGGCTGTCTTTGGTTCTGAAATATGGATTGACGATATCGAGGTCGGCTATTTCGACGCTCTTACCACTTTTAGCCATATTCATTGCCCAGTTGACAGCCAAGTTGGTCTTACCAGAACCATAGTGGCCCAAAAAGAGGGTCAATCTCTTCATGCCTTGAGGCCCAGTGGGTATACCCAACCCATGTAGTCTTCGACTTTACCTGTCTGCATGCCGTAGATATTGTCGTAGAGCTTCTGAGCCAGTGGTCCTACGTTTCCGTCACCTACTGTGTAGTCCTCACCCTGGACACAGAGTGTTCCGATAGGAGAAATTACAGCTGCCGTACCGGAAGCGAAGATTTCTTCAAGTTTTCCATTCTTACTTGCCTCTTCAATTTCGTCGATGCTGAGCTTTCTCTCGCTGACAGGTACGCCCCATTTCTTCAAAAGCTGGATTACAGAGTCACGTGTGATACCAGGAAGGATTGTGCCGCTGTCAAGTGGAGCTGTGATTACTTCACCGTCAATCTTGAAGAAAGCGTTGGATGTTCCGATTTCTTCAACATATTTATGCTCCTGGGCATCAAGCCACAATACATCCTTACAGTTGTATTTGATGGCATCCTGGCTTGCTCTCATTCCGCCGCCATAGTTTCCACCAACCTTTGCATATCCTGTACCACCCTTTGCTGCACGGATATACTTGTCCTGTACATAGATTCTTGTTGGATGGAGTCCCTTATCATTTGCTGCATAGTAGCTTCCTGTAGGGCTGAGGATAATAAGGAATCTATAGTGCTTTGCAGGAAGCACAGAGAAAGATACTTCATCACCAAAAATAAATGGTCTGATGTAAAGAGCTGTTCCAGGAGCCTTTGGAACCCAATCTATGTCTTCTTTGATGACAGCTCTTACAGCTGCAACCAACAAGTCTTCAGGTAGCTCAGGGATACACATTCTTTCACATGTGCGTGCCATTCTCTTGACGTTCATGTCAGGTCTGAAAATCTGAATCTCGCCATCTTGTGTGCGATATGCCTTCATACCTTCGAACATCATCTGGGCGTAATGGAGGACACAAGAAGCTGGTTCAATTAAAAGTGGTTCATGCGGTACCACTCTTCCGTCATGCCAGCCCAGGCCTTCATCCCAATCCATTGCAAACATATGGTCGGTGAAGTACTTGGCAAATCCAAGTTTTGTTTCATCTTCAGGTCTTGCCTTTGGATGAGTCGTTCTCACTACTGGGAAATTGTAATCCATATCTTTTTCTCCTTAACGCACTATTTTCTAAAGATTGTATATCTCTTGACGCCTGTCTGAGAATACATTTATTGAATTTCTTATGTCAGAAATTACGCCCATATCTAGATTTGCTGTAATAATATTTTCTTCTTCATCCTGGGTTGACGCCAATACTTCTCCCCATGGAGAGAGAATAAGAGAAGAGCCTCCATACTGTGTCTCTCCTGCCTTTCCACATGAGTTGGAAAGGACGAGATACATCTGGTTCTCTATGGCTCTAGCCCTGGTAAGGGCCATTAAGTGTGGTACTCTCACCTTAGGCCACTGGGAGACTACAAATAATACATCCATTCCTTTTAAGGCCATAGTTCTTACTAGCTCCGGGAATCTGATGTCATAGCAGATTATTACGCCACACTTGACTCCGTCGAGAGTAAATAGGGATATATGGTCCCCCTTTGAAAAGAACTTATCTTCGTCCATTGGAGAGAATAGATGCGTCTTATCATAGGAAGCGAGTAGTTCGCCAGTGCGGGAGTAGACATAAGAAGTGTTTCTCACTTCCGTCTTATCACTTCTTACTACAGAGCCTCCTACGATATTTACATTTAGCTCCTTGGACAAACGGGAGAGAAGAGCCTTAGTCCTCTCCCCCTCTTTATCTGATAAAGAATATAAGTTTTCCCTTGGAAAGAATCCTAGATTCCAAGTCTCAGGCAAGACAACGGTATCTGGATTATTTTCCTTCACAGCCTTTCTTATGAGTTCCTCCGCTCTCCTGTAGTTTTCATCAGGAGAGGAGAAAGCCATATTCATTTGGATGGATGAAACCTTCATCAGAGTGCATTCCTCCTGATCTTTCCGCTTATTGTCTTTGGCAGTTCGTCTCTGAATACTACGACTCTAGGATACTTATAAGGAGCTGTATGAGCCTTTACATAGTTCTGAATCTCTTTCTTCAACTCTTCAGTTGGCTCTGTTCCCTTTGTAAGTACGATGGAAGCTTTTACTACCTGACCTCTTACTGGGTCTGGGCAAGCAGAGACACCACACTCCAAGACATATGGCAGCTCCATGATTACGCTCTCAACTTCGAATGGTCCGATACGATATCCACTACTCTTGATGATGTCGTCGACTCTACCGACGTAGAAGAAGTATCCGTCTTCATCTCTCCAAGCTGTATCACCTGTGTGATAGTAGCCGTCGTGCATGACTTCCTCTGTCTTCTCTTTGTCTCTGTAATACTCTGTGAAGAGTCCCACAGGAGCGCCATCTCTGATATCGATGACGATTTCACCTGTTTCACCAGGAGCAACTTCAACTCCGTCTGGATCAACGATCTTGACCTTATACTGTGGGCTTGGTTTACCCATTGATCCAAGCTTGACCTTGGTTCCTCTGAAGTTACCGACGGTAAGTGTTGTTTCTGTCTGGCCGAAGCCTTCCATGATCTCCAGTCCTGTAGCCTTCTTAAACTGCATTGCAACTTCTGGGTTCAATGCCTCTCCTGCAGTAGTCATATGTCTCACCGATGAGAAATCGTATTTTGTAAGATCCTCCTTGATCATCATTCTCAGCATTGTAGGAGGAGCACAGAATGTTGTGATCTGATACTGGGCGAAGAGAGGAAGGAGATCATGTGCCTGGAATCTTTCGAAGTCATAGACAAATACAGCGCCTTCACACATCCATTGGCCATAGAGTTTACCCCAGAGTGACTTACCCCAACCCGTATCAGAGATAGTGAAATGGAGACCGTCAGGCTCACAGTTATGCCAATATCTAGCTGTCAAGAAGTGGCCAAGGCCATAAGTATGCTTATGCTCTACCATCTTTGGATTTCCTGTTGTTCCAGAAGAGAAGAACATAAGAGCCGGTTCGTCTCCGGAAGGAGTATCAGGAGTGCGGCGGAAGGAACTCTTAAAGAGACCATACTCATTGTCGAAGTCTCTCCATCCCTCTCTCTGTCCACCGACAAGAACCTTGAGTTTAAGAGTAGGACACTCACCCTGTACTTTATCCACGATCTCTGCACAGTCTCCGTCAGAAGTACATACAATGGCACTTACTCCAGCTGCATTGAATCTGTAGATAAAGTCATGTTCTCTAAGCTGGTAAGTTGCGGGGATAGCGATTGCACCGATCTTGTGGAGAGCGATCATAGCAAACCAGAACTGGTAATGACGCTTAAGTACAAGCATGACTTTGTCGCCCTTCTTGATTCCGAGAGAAAGAAAGTAATTGGCGCATCTTGCACTCTGTTTCTTTATATCCAAGAAAGTAAATCTACGTTCTACTTTATTCTTATCCAAATGGATCATGGCAAGCTTTTCAGGGTATTTCTCAGCTATTGCATCGACAACATCGAAGCCGAAGTTGAAGGAGTCTGTGTTCTTGAACTCAACACTCTGTAGTACGCCGTTTTCATCTTCCTTACATTCCACAAACTTTTCACAGATAAGTTTTCTTGATGGAGGAAGTGGAGCGATGGAGGTTTTCATTGAATACTCTTCGCTGTCTTCTCCGTTCATGACCATGGCACAGAAGACACAGTCCTTTCCTTCTACAGCGATCATTCCATGAGGAGTAGATGAGTTATAGTAGATGCTATCGCCTTCATGTAAGACTTCTTTGTTTGAACCTACCTGTACCAAGAGTGCTCCAGAGAGGACCAAGTCGAACTCCTGTCCGGAGTGCTTAGTAAGATGGATAGGCTGATGCTGAAGTTCATCTGAATACTCGTACCTTACCCAATATGGTTCGGCAAGCTTATTCTTAAACTTAGGAGCCATATTCATGATATCGATGCCAGCTTCCTTAGCTGTCTGCTGCCCCATACCCTTTCTTGTAACTGTATAGGATGTAAGAGTTGAAGAATGTCCTTCAAGAAGATCAGTAATATCGATTCCAAAGGCCAAGGCACATTTATGAATAAATGTGAAAGGAAGATCTACTTCTCCTGATTCGTATGCCTTATAGAGAGCGAGACTGACTTCTGTCTTCTCAGCCATTTCAGCTTCGCTATACCCCATAATCTCCCTCATGTCGCTTATTCTTTCTGCGATTTCCAGGAGTTGGCCTTTTGCTGTTTCTGTCTTCATTTTTACCTCCAAATAAAAAAACTCGTCCCAAAAGAAATTCCGTTAGAATTCTTTGAGACGAGTCTTTCTCTATAGCTAGATTAATACCCGCGGTACCACTCAAATTGCGCTTTCACGCCACTCAGGCTCCATCAAGCCGTATGCATTAACGCAGCAATCACGGGAGGCCTCTACTCGCTTTCGCTTTCTGTCCTCCGGCTCGGAAGTGATAGGTATCAGGCCCCTTCGCAACCGGCTCACACCATACCCGGCTCGCTTTTGCTATCTTACCTGGCCGTCTTCGTCGCAGCCTTTCAAAAATCGTTGGACTTTATCTACCACAAAGAGAGAA
>JALFCJ010000090.1 GCA_022771185.1 Spirochaetales bacterium
GACTTCGATGAGTGGTCGCTTCGGCGGCAATTTGAGTGGTACCGCGGGTGTAATGTATGTTCACTCGTCTCAAAGGAAGAAAGATTCTTTGGGACGATTTTTTTGTCCCTGATGGAGGACGATATGGAAGCATCCATTACAGGTCTTGATTACAAGATTCGTGAAATGGCGGGTAGAATCAAGGATCTAAGAGAAATCGAAGGTCTCACCACATACGAAATGGCATCAAAGACTCAGGTTACTCGTGAAGAATATATTAAGTGTGAAAGCGGAGAGTCGGACCTGAACTTCACATTTATCTATAGATGTGCCTTGGCTCTCGGAGTGGATGTCACTGATATCATCGAAGGAAACAGTCCTAAACTAAAGAGCATTACAGTTACAAGACGAGGCGAAGGCCAGGAGATTTCTGCAGCCTTCGGTATGACATACTTTAATCTTGCCTACTCTTTTAAAGGTAGGATTGCAGAGCCGTTGTATGTCAAATGCAGATATGACGAAGAAGCTGAACATAATGACATAGAGCTTACACGACATGACGGACAGGAAATGGATATCTGTATATCTGGTAAGCTTCTTGTCCAGGTAGGAGAACATAAGACAACTCTTAACCCAGGAGACACTTGTTATTTCGACTCTTCAATTCCTCATGGAATGATTGCTGTGGGAGGAGAAGACTGTGAGTTCTATGCTATAGTCCTCAACCCGACGGGAGCATCCATTCCTGAGTTGGATCCAATGAGATATACGCCGGTAGCCAGGGAGATGAAGAGTAATACAGAGAGACCCGGTATATGGCAGAATTGGATTGATGTAGAGACAAGCGAATCTGGTACTCCTACAAAGATTGAGTTTAAGAATACAGACTCCTTCAACTTCGCTTTCGATGTTGTGGACGAACTTGGCAAGACAAAGCCAGAGAAGCTGGCTATGCTTCACCTCTCTTCTGATAAGACAGAAAGAAGAATTACTTTCTCGGATATGAAGAAAGAGAGTGCTAGATGCGCCAACTACTTTTCGTCCCTAGGGATCAAGAAGGGTGATAGAGTAATGCTCATTCTAAAGCGTCATTATCAGTTCTGGTATGCGATGATAGGTCTCAATAAACTTGGAGCCATTGCAATCCCTGCGTCAAACCAGCTCTTATCCCACGATATCGAGTATAGAATCAACACAGCAGAGATCAGTACAATTATCTGCACAAGCGACGGAGAGTGTGCCGACGAAGTTGATAAAGCTTCTCCATCATGCCCAAGCCTAGTGAACAAGCTTATTGTTGGAAAGAAGAGGGAAGGCTGGAGAGACTTTGATGAAGAGTATCCACGTTTCTCTTCATCTTACAAGAGGACAAAAGATTCTCCGAAGGGAGACGACTTGCTGTTGATGTTCTTTACCAGTGGAACAAGTGGATACCCGAAGATTGCCGCCCATAACCATAAGTATCCTTTAGGACACTTCCATACAGCGCGTTTCTGGCATGCAACAGATCCAGACGGCTTACACTTCACTATCTCTGATACTGGTTGGGCCAAGGCAATGTGGGGAAAACTCTATGGCCAGTGGCTTAATGAAAGCGCTACGTTCGTCTATGACTTTGACCGCTTCCATGCCCAGGACATTATGCCTCTATTTGCCAAGTATCAGATTACAAGTTTCTGTGCTCCTCCGACAATGCTGAGAATGATGATCAAAGAAGACCTCTCCAAATACGATTTCTCATCGGTGAGACACATGACCACAGCCGGGGAAGCATTGAACCCTGAAGTCTACAGACAGTTTGAGAAGCTTACAGGGCTTCAGATTCACGAAGGCTTTGGCCAGAGTGAAAGCACTATGATTATCGGTAACCTTATCGGCGAAGGCCACAAGGTTGGATCAATGGGTAAGCCTGCTCCTATTTATAAAGTATCGCTGGTAGACAGCGACGGTAAGCCGGTGGCACCAGGAGAAACAGGAGAAATCGTAATAGATGTATCTAATGGCGCTCCATGTGGTCTCTTTACTGGTTACTACAAAGACGAAGAGAAGACAAAAGAAGTATGGCATGATGGATTTTACCACACAGGGGACACTGCATGGATGGACGAGGACGGCTACTACTGGTATGTTGGTAGAGTGGATGACATTATTAAGAGTAGTGGATACCGTATCGGACCTTTTGAGATTGAAAGCGTCATAATGGAGCTTCCATATGTTCTAGAGTGCGGAGTATCTGCCTCTCCTGATCCTGTAAGGGGTCAGATAGTAAAGGCGTCCATAGTATTGACCAAGGGAACTGAGCCGACCGAAGAGTTGAAGAAAGAGATCCAGAACTACGTCAAAGAGCATACTGCACCTTATAAGTATCCTCGTTTGGTTGTATTTAAGGATCAACTTCCTAAGACCACAAGTGGAAAGATCATAAGGTCAAAACTCTAAGGAGAGAGTATGAAAGTAGTGGTTATTGACGGACAGGGTGGAAACATTGGAAAAAGAATTGTCGAAGAAATAAAAGCTAACGGTATCCAATCTGAAGTTATGGTAATCGGAACCAACAGTACTGCTACTGCCACCATGATGAAGGGCGGCGCAGATATAGGGGCTACAGGAGAGAATCCTGTAGTTCTTGCCTCTAGGGACGCTGACATCATCATCGGGCCGATAGGAATTATTATGGCTGATAGTATGTATGGCGAGATCACTCCAAAGATGGCGGAATCTGTAGGGGCCAGCAAGGCAAGAAAGATTCTTATCCCTATCAATAAATGCGTAACTGTAGCAGGCGTGGATGAGAGCAGGACTATCTCCGACTACATCAAAATAGCTGTCAGTCGTATATAACAATAGCTTATTTATGAGCTATAATAGTACTTTTGATAGTATTTGTAGCTCATAAAAGCATTAATTATTTCTTTTAATTTAATAGTTGCCTTTTCTCTGTTTTTAGGTTTTAATTGTATTGAACCACGAAGGTTCATAAAGGAAGGGCATCTTCCGCTTAAGTTTTAAGTAGCCACGAAGGCATCATTTTTAAGGACTGATTATGCTTCCTTTATTATGTATTGATGATGTAAGTGCTGGCTACGGTGAAAAAATAGTAATTAAAGATTTCTCTCTTACTGTTAATAAAGGCGACCATATTTTACTTCTAGGTCCCAATGGTTCTGGTAAGACAACGCTCTTTCGTCTGATTCTAGGAATTATTCCTCCAATGAAGGGAAAAGTAGAGTATCCCATGGGGCGTAGTGTTTCATATGCCCGTCAGGATCCTCCTTCTTCTCCCTTCCCAATAAGTGTTGAGGAAGTTGTGGAAATGGGATTATGGAAGAGTGAAAGAGAAAGAGAGAAGACAATAAATGAAGCATTGGAAATGACAGATGCCCTCCATTTAAAAAAGCGTTTGTTCCATTCCCTTAGCGGCGGCGAGAGACAGAGAGTGAGCCTCTCCAGGTGCCTTGCCCAAAACTCCCCCTTGATCCTTTTGGATGAGCCTTCATCTTTTCTTGATAGAGAGAGCAGGGACAGTTTTATCTCTCTAATGGAAAAAGTCGCCACACCAGAGAGGGCCATAATAGCCATTACTCACGACAGCACTGTAATCGATAGACTTGGATGGAA
>JALFCJ010000126.1 GCA_022771185.1 Spirochaetales bacterium
CTCATCTTCTTCATCGATGACGGAGAATGGGATTCTCTCCTTAGAGAAAGCATCCCTGGTGTTTCTCCATATCTCATTAAACTCAGTCTCTTCCTGAAAAGAGGAAGTAAAATCCCGGGTATAGGAGGCGAATGGGGATGAGAAGTCTGCGTTTAAGGATGAAAGCACATTCCAAGCTTTATCTCTGTCGCCTTTATAGAAAAGAGACAGAGCTTCATAAGCTATGGCCTTTTCTTTAATGACAGGTTGTGACATATCGTTTAGCCTCCACAAGAATAGAAAGAAGATCGCAGTATGGAGTAGCGATGGAGTACTGTTTACCCATTCTCGATACTGCTCCTGCAAAATATCTATTCTCAGTCTCTCTTCCAGAAAGCATATCTTCAAGCATACTGGATCTACCTTTACCGGAAAGCATTGAAGTATTTCTTATCATAGTCTCGATATCATCGGAAGTAAGTTCCACTCCCCTTCTTTTTCCCACACTCTGTACTTCTTTCGATATTAGACGGGCGGCCCTGATCATGTCCCTATTGCTTCCCGTTGCATCGTAGTCAGCCTCCAAGAGGGCCGTAAGAGTATTAAAGCAGGTGTTTGTCATAAACTTAAGCCACTTTTCATGATGGATATCTTCTGGAACGACTACATCCTGTCCATTTGCTTCAAAGAAATCTTTTAGTTTCAAGATTCTCTCTGATAGAGAGTTGTCCTTCTCTCCCATGGTAATTCTACCTTTGGAGAATGAAGAAACATTGTTTCCCTCCCTCACGACTGAGAGATTCGAGATAAAGGCATAGATGACTCTCTCTTCTCCATAGCGCTGAGACAATACTCTCTCTGATTCAATTCCGTTGAGAAGAGGGAGAATAATAGTATTCTCTCCCAATAATGGCTCTATTACAGGGAAAGTGGATTCAAGCTGAAAGTTCTTCACAGCAATTATTATCAAGTCCACTTTACCTGTACTCTCATCAGGAACAATAGTAGGAATAGAGAGTTTCTCCCCGTTAAAGACAATATTGCTTCTTGTCCTGAACTCCCTCTCTTTATCTACAGCAAATGAAACATCGGGCACGTTTCTCAAGTTATAAGCAACATTAGTGCCCACTGATCCTCTTCCTATTACGACTGTCTTCATGCCTTGATGATAATAATCAATGAAACAGAGTGCAAGAAGTGGGTATTTTAGAGTTGAAGAAAAACATGAATGCAGATGTCAAGGATTCTAGGAACAAACAGAAATAATAAGGGTTTTCATTATTAGTCTGTTTTTGTGCCTCAAAGAGACTTCTGATAGTTTTACGGACAAAAAAGAGCTTACATTTCTATCAGTCATTTCGTAAATCTATATATGCGACAAAAAAAAACCAACCGAAGCTGAGTCTATAGTGCCGTCTTCAGGCATTGTATTCGAACAACACCAAACGTCTTCAGTTTGGGAATCATCGCAAAACAAGATATTAACGCTGTTAATGAACCATATGGAGAGTAACTTATGGTGACACTTATGAATTGTATTCAAGACGCTTTACAACTATATTTACGTGTAATTTCACATTTTTGCAATCGGAAGTGTACTGACGAAAAAATTTGAGGCAAATAGAATGATTCTGGCAAGAAGTATTCCAAAATGCATGCTTATAACAAGGGGAAATCATCATCTTTGAAGCTGTATAAGAGAAGGGCAACCACGCTTCGCAAGTATGAGACTTGAGATGGCATCAACTACATTCCTTGCTGAAAAATCAATTTTGATAAAAAAGGAAGAATCGCTCTTCTTCGGACTAATTCGTAGTCTGACTTTTCAAGCTTTAGATTCCCAATATCCAGACTACAGTCTTCCAACCTTATGCGAAAGCAATAATAAGTTTCTTTCCCATTCCCTTTGCAAGCTTCTGCAATGTTTCAACAGAAGGATTACCTGTACCATTTTCAATCCTGCTTATATTTACCTGATGAACTCCAGATTTCTCTGCAAGCTGCTGCTGTGTCATACCAGCTTCCTTTCTTGCTTCAGTAAGAGTTCTTACAAGCAGGAATTCATCATCAAGTTCTTCAAACTCTTTCTTGAATTCCGAATCTTTCATTTCCTCATTAAGCCAATCTCTGAATTCAATCATTTTTTCACCCTCTTGATATAGTCAGCCCTGTATCTTATGGCTGTCTCAATCTCCCTTTTGGGAGCTTTCTGTGTTTTCTTTTTAAATCCATTTGTGAAGACGATTCTCTTTTCTTCTAGAAAGAAATACAGAACCCGAGAAGAATCCTTGCCAACAATGACTCTTACTTCAAAAATACCATCTTCAAGATGTCTTGAATACGGCATCTGGACTTCAGGGCCTTTCTCCTCAAGTAAAATAGCAATCTGGGCAAATCTTGCTCGAGCTTTGCTACTCATTTCATTAAGAAAATCCACAACAGGAGATCTGCCTGTCTCTGTCTCATAAAAGCCTATTCGATACATCTATTCCTCAAGCTAACTTTATAGTATATATACTATATTGTCAATAATAACCCTTCCATGAATATCTATTTCATATCTGATATGCATTGCAAATACTGCTGTCTCTATCGTTACTCAACGCTTAATTTGCACTGTATTCAATACTGGATTATTGAATTTCAATGATTGATGAAAGTGTGTGGTTTCTTCATGGTATCACCTGCTATCACCTAAAATTTACCATAAAACTGTAGGCCTTGGCGACGCTTTTATGACTTTTGACCTAAAATTGGCCTCTATAAATAAAACAACTCCTTGATTTACAAGGAGCCAATGTTTTGTTTTTTATTGCCGTCTCCAGGAATCGAACCAGGGACACAAGGATTTTCAGTCCTTTGCTCTACCTACTGAGCTAAAACGGCATCAACGATATGTACAATACAAGTTTCCTTAGACTATGTCAACAGAGATGAAAAAGATTTTTAATGATTTCTCTCCCAGTCATCATAGTCAGGGCGTCTTTGCCTATCCCTATAATAGTCGTCATCACGCCTATAGTCCCTATCATCACGACGAGGATACTCGTCTCTATCTCTATCTCTATATCCCCTATCATCACGATAACGTCTTTCATCTACATAACGCCTATCGTCATCCATTATATCTCTGTATCCGTCACGATAGTATCCATCGTCTCTTCGCCTTGTTCTTTCATCATCTCTATAGTATTGATCACGACGGGAGTCTCTGTAATAGTCGTCATAGTCATCACGTCTGCGTCTGTTGTCATCTCTGTAAGTATCACGAGGTCTATTGTCTCTTCTCTCTTCCCTCACTCCTCCAGAAATAAACTCGTACCACTTATCATCTTGAGGAGCGCTTTGTCTTGGCTCATCTTCATACCTAGGTCTAGGAGGTTCTTCTCGTACCGGCTCTTCTCTCTTTATTTCTTCTGATTTGCCAGAAAAACGGGATGATGAAGGAGGATATGTGTACTTTACGTCTTCAGATCTTTCACTTCTTACTCTGAATGTATCTTCTACTTCATCATCAATTACTTCTTCTTTCTCAGGAATATCCTCAACTACTGTTCTATAGCTGCTCTTTCCAGAGAGCCCCGCAAAAACAAAAAGGAATGTCAGTGTGTACCAGAACTCTGTGTCGTGTACAAATACACCGAGGACAGAAGAGACAAAACTAGCCCCCTCTATCACTTCACCTTCTGCAATGGACATTATTCCTGAGTGAAAGAGAGAGGAAGAGATAAGAAGGAGGAGAAGAAGCAGGAACACAAACCAAGGTGTTGAATCACTACGTCTTGTTACAAACAAAACTGATATCGAAAGAAGAACCAAGAGAAGCGGATAGATTCCTCTATATATCATTATTCCTTCTTCTCCAGAGTACATGGACAAGGCCACGAGAGAAGAAGAAAGAAAAAAGGAGAGAAGAAATGGTAGAATCCACTTTCCTCTTTTTCTTTTTAAGAAAAATGAGAATGCGGCTAGAGATAGAATGGAGGGAGAGATGGCAAAGGCGAGAGGAATCCCCAGGGGATAACTAAGTGCTCCCTCTAACGATGACTCAACCCATAGTATAAGGGAGAGGGAGGCATAGAGAGCCCCAGAGAGAGGTAGTAGCCACGACTTCTCTCCGTCTTTCATAATGAAAGCAGTAAAGATCAAAGGAAGTGTTGAGACGACATACTTTGAAATAGCCTGCCAAGAGAAAGAGAACGAAATAGAAAAAGAGAGGCATAAGGGCACCAGAGGAATGAGAAGACCTAGGGCCCAATATGGCCAAATCCTCATCTCCGGCTCAAAATCTTCATATAGATCACTTATTCTCTCTCTCTTCATTATTTCTTAAATCTCCTGACTCCCCCCTCAATATCGATAGACAGCTCTTCGTATCCATCTAATGCATTCCATAGTTTATTGGAGGAAGATGAAAAATCATCATACCAATCAACTACGACTGGGTCAAAGTCTCCAGAAGAAGACAGGATATGGCCAAAGCCATCGAACTGGTTATACTTCCAGACTTCAATTTTTCCGTTATTCTTTCTTGCGATGATAGAAGTCTTGTCTGTCTGGTCAAGTGCAGCAAAAGAAACATCTCCGTTTATTTCAGAAAGTGTATCAGGGATACTAATTCCCTCATCCAAGGAAGATAGAATCTTATCTTGAGCTACTGTAGATACAACTTTATATTTTTCTGAAGATACTACAAACACATTTGAGTCATCGAGAGAAGCATACAATAAAACGCCAAGACCGCTCTTTGTCGTACCGACACCTAGTTGGACTCCCTTCTTTTCCAATAATCCATATTCCTCTATATGCATACTCCATCCTCCGAATTGTATTTCTTTGTCTCAATTCTATTGTCGAGAAGAATAAAGCACAATACAAAATCTCACTTCTCTTGTTGTAGAAAAGGAAAATGGATTAAACTTTCACTATGTCTTTGTTATCTGTTGAGAATCTCTCTTTTTCCATAGATGGAACAAAACTATTGAAGAATATAACCTTTTCTCTCGAAAAGGGCTCTTTGACTCTGGTCGCCGGTAAGAATGGAAGTGGCAAATCCATGCTTTTAAAGTGTCTGAAAGGCTTGGAAAAACCAGAGGAAGGAATAATCGAAGTAAATGGTAAAGTATTGAAGAAAGAGAGGGAAAGGATGAAAGCCTTCGGACTTGTGTTCCAAGACACTTCTCTTGAGATTGTTGGCTCTACAGTCAGAAAAGACATAGCTTTCGGGCTGGAAAACTTGAAAATGGAGAGGGATAGGATCCAAGAGACTACAAAAAAAATGATCTCTCTCTTTAACTTGGAAAAGGTTCAGGATCTTCCTCCATCAGTGTTATCAGGGGGAGAGAAAAGAAGACTCTCCATTGCAGGAGTCTTGGCTATGGAGCCGGAGATAATCCTAATGGATGAACCGCTGGCAAACTTGGACTATCCTTCTGTGAAAATGGTTCTCTCAACTCTTATAGAGCTGAAGAAGAAGGGCGTGACTGTAATCATAGTATCCCATGAAGCGGAGAAGTTATTGTCTCTTACAGACAACACAATAATTCTATCTGATGGAAAGCTTGTAGATATGGGGCCCTCGATAGATATGATGGATGCCTTAAGAGAGAATCAAGTCTATCTACCTCCCAAGGCTTCATTCGAGGACCTGTCATGGCTCAAATAAATCCCTTTTCATCCCTAGTCCTGTTGATACTTGCCAGTATCGCATCATCCCTTCTATCTGGGTATGAAACTATAGTAGTTCTTCTCCTAGTAGTCATCGTCCCCTTTTTCTTCAATGTAAATATATTGAGGATAATGTGGTCCATGAAAGTAATGCTGATTACAGCTCTCCTTATTTTCCTATTCTCTTACTTCGGAAAAGGGACACTGTTTTCATCTCTCTCGGAGAGTGCAAAGTTCCTTTCGATCATTGGGCTATCAGCTCTATACATAAAGAAATCTGACTTAATAGATCTTTCTACAACTATGGGCTCTATTCTTTCTCCTATCTTTGGCAAGAGAGGAAGAAAGGCGGCTTCGGCTGTGATGATGACTCTAGCCCTCTTTCCTATTATCTTCTCCACAGCCACAGAGATGATGAACGCCAGGCGTTCCAGAGGAGGTAGTTTTCTCTATCACCCCATAAAATCTATTACTGAATATACACTCTCGATGATGAGGCTGTTGTTTCAGAAGGTAGTCATATTCCAAGATGCACTTTACTCAAGAAGCTGGACCACTGGTGGAGAGAGGACAAAGGTGTTACTTGGAAAAAGAGATTGGACCATAATGGTTCTTTCCTTACTCCTCTTTATAGGGTTTGTGTTATGGAAAAAAGTGTTCTAAGAAAAGAGATGATCAATACTCTACGTTCCTTTGACAGAAAGGAAGAAGAATCAAAAGTGATCTGTAGAGCACTTCTTTCCCTCCCCTCTTATAAGGAAGCAGAGACTATCCTTGCATTCTCTCCTCTCTCGACTGAGCCCGATATCTCTCCGTTATTAAGTGATGATAGAGTTCTTTTTCCCTTTATTACGGGAGAGGGAGAAATGGAGTTTGGAAAGGGAGAGATGGTAAGGAACAAACTTGGTTTTCTTGAGCCGAGAATAAAAGAAAAAGTGAAATACAACAAAGCTATTATTCTGGTTCCCCTTCTTGCCATCGATAAGTCTCTATATAGACTTGGAAGAGGAAAAGGCTTCTATGATGACTACATCAAGAGAAATAGAGAGAGACTCTTTTCCATCGCCCTCGCCTTTTCTCCGTCTTTTGTAGAAAAAATAGAAATAGATGAGTGGGACGAAAGAATGGATGCTCTTATAGTGAATGGAGAGATAAAATATCCCCAGGCCGTTTCCAGCTCTGGGGATTGGATATGATAGCTTCCAATTAATTTAGTTAATCTTGACTTCGATTCTGCTCTTCTGGGCTCTCTGAGTCTTAGGAAGAGTGATGGAGAGGATGCCGTTCTTGCTCTCGGCCTTGATATTTTCCTCGTCCACGTCATCAGGGAGTGTGAAGGATCTGGAGAATGATG
>JALFCJ010000133.1 GCA_022771185.1 Spirochaetales bacterium
TCCCGGTACCCAGCTGTTTAGGACTTTGTAGCCAAATACTGTGAAGTCTGCTGTCATTGGAACGATTTCCTCGGCAACAGGTTCTACTACTTCTTCCTTTGCTGGTTCCTCGACGACTTCTACTGGAGAGATGAGCATAGCAACGTACTCTTCGATGTCGCTCTTGTACTGTGCAATATATCCTGATGGATCCACAGCTTCCGGATATGTAAGGACAAAGCCGTCCGGGGCGAACTCGATGGCAACGTTATCAAGGAGGAAGTCTCCATACTTTCCAATCTCATACTCTGCAAAGCCCTTTACGTCTGATTCATATAGGAGTCCCTTTGTCTCGGAGACGGATGTAAATGTTCCCGGTACCCAGCTGTTGAGGACTTTGTAGCCAAATACTGTGAAGTCTGCTGTCATTGGAACGATTTCTTCGGCAACAGGTTCTACTACTTCTTCCTTTGCTGGTTCCTCAACAATTTCCTCCACAGGAGCAATCAATGCAGCATACTCTTCAATGTCATTTTTGTAATATGGCATCAAGATTTCAGGGTCGATAGCAGATGGATACTCAATCTTTATTGTTCCTGTTGAAGCAATGATCTTCAAAACTGTCTCTTCATCCATGTAGCTAAGATATTTATCTGCCTCATATCTGACAAATGCCATTACATCTTCTTTAGAGAATCTTTCTTTCGCGTTGGATGTAGAAACAAATAAACCATTACTCCAACTATTCTGGACCGTTATTCCACAGACATCGAAAGAGACTTCTCCTGTGGAGTACTCTGGCTCTTCACTAGCAATAACTTCTTTTATTGGTTCTTCATCTACAGGGACCACCGGTTCCTCTACTATAGTTTCAAGTTCTTTTACTTCTTCAACTACAACAGGGGATTCCTCTTTAGGTTCTTCCTTTGATACTGCAACTGGTTCCTCTTTCTTCTCTTCCTTTACTTCTGTTACAACAGGCACAGGCTGAACTACAGGTTCAGGCTCTGCACTCTTATTTTTCTTTCCCAAAAGAACACAGAGAAGGATTATAAGTATGATTACAAGTAGTGTTACGCCACCTGTTATTCTTCTAGCTTTATCTGACCAATTTGTTCTACTCTTCTTTTCTGCCATTTTTCAACCTCACTTGGCCTCATTTGCCATCTTGGCTGCATTATATTTTTCAATTAGAGAATTCAGATAATCCTGATCCACTTCCACTTTTTCACCATGAATTCTTTCAGTTTTTCTTAATTTCTCAATTACTGTTCCGTCAACTTTGTTTCTTATGTATGCATATTCATCTGATGCTCTTTCAAGAGACTCTGCAATGGAGTAGTTATAGCTGATTCTTTCTTCAATTTCAGCCAACTCTTTTGTCATAGACTCTTTTTCTGCATTCAAGCGTAAAACAGCTTCTTCTATTGCTCTTTTTGGTATAGAGAATCTTTCTAGTTTTCTCTCAAGACTCTCTTTTCTTCTCTGGAGTTTAGCATTTTCCTTTATTCTTAGGTCTGCTCCTTTTGCCGCAGTCTTGGCATATCTAGAGAGATAAGCGACAGAGAACCCCTTTTTCTTTTTATTCTCTTCTTCACTTCCATTTCTGATTATTACAAAACCGTTTCCATCGTCTTCATCGATATCTTCGTCATCTTCGTCATCTTCGTCTTCGTCGATATCTTCGTCATCGAGGTCACCATCATTCGGTACTTCCTGTCCATCTGGCTCTGGCTCTGGCTCTGGCTCCGGTTCAGGTTCAGGTTCAGGTTCAGGTTCTGGCTCTGGCTCTGGCTCTGGCTCTGGTTCTGGTTCTGGCTCAGGAACAGCCAATGAATCTTCAGCCGTACCTGTTCTACCTCTGATAGTATCGAATAACCATAAAACGCCGGATCCAAGATACCATAAAGGATCCTTAAAGGTTTTCTTGGTTTTAGGTTCCTTCTTCTCTTCTTCCAAAGATTTCTTTGCCTCTGATAAAACAACTACATTTGCTTTTTTAGCTTCTTCAATTCGTTTTTTGTTGACTTCTTCTAAATCTATTCCATCAATTCTCTTGATAGATGAATCTTGTTTCTTAACACTTTTTTTAGGATTCTTTCTCTTTGCCCTAGTAACACTTCTGACATTGCGTTCAACAGATTTTAGCTTAACCTTCTTATTGCTCATTGGCTAACCCCAGGAATTAGATTCTTAGTAATATGATTTTTTATACAGAAAACCAAAATTACCCCATTTGTTTTAGAATAAATACATTTGGTGTGTTTTTCCACAAAAATTATACTTATTTTTCTTTATATTATTGAGTTACAGATACAATTATACCTTCTTTGTTCAATAATTTATTAGACAATCTGTCTCTTCCTCCAAGGAAGGATAGAAACACAGCTTCAACTATACCGCTGTTTTCCAGAACAATGGCATATGGAAGATGGTACTCTTTCAGTAGTGAACTTATCTTTCTGATTCCATCCTTCAATTCTATCTCGTCATATCCATTTGCTTTTCTAAATACCGCTGTAGACAGAGCACTTTCAGGTATTCTTAGAGCAAGGGGGTCTAAAGAAGTGTTTGTAACTCTTATCTTAAAAGGGAAAACAGTGTCAGGGCCTCTATATGGCGTAATGAAAGAGGATGGGACAGCAATGAACTCTATTCTGTCTTTTAGGTATCGGATCACTATGTTCCCAATCTCTGTCCTTCCGCTCTTTCTTAGAGCCCCCTTAATTATCTCATTGACCAAGCCTCTTTTAATTCTTTCCTTATTACCGACAGAGGAAAGGGCCTTGAATATTACTTTTTCTCTATCCCAAGGATAAGAAGAAAGAAAAGAGTCTGAAATTATTGTGGCTCGATAGTCGCCATAGATTGTGACTTTCACCTCTTTAGAAGGAAATGATGCAACATTGGATGCTATAGAAGAAATAAGCCTCTTTTCTTTTAGATTAATTGATGGAAGGATGTTTTTTCTTATCCAATTCCTTTTATAGTTTTCGTCGCTATTTGTAGAATCTTCGGACCATTTTAATCCAGATTCCCTTACTTTCTTTTTTATCTCTTTCTTTTCCAGCGTCAGGAGAGGACGACGGATATGCCCCTCGATTTCTCTTATGCCACCATAGCTCCAAAATGGAGAAGAAGACATCATCCTCATAATAAGAGTCTCTGTCTGATCGTCTTGATGGTGTGCGGTCAATATCCAATCAAAACCGTTTTCTTCTCTAAATCTCTCCAGGGCAGAGTATCTGAGGGACCTTGCTGCAGCTTCTGTTCCGCAGTCCTTTTCAAGGGCATATCTCTCAACAGCTCCATCACCAAGCTTAATGATATAAAACGGTATGCCAAGTTTACGGGTATTCTTTCGATTAAGAGAAATCTCTTTATCCAGTTCTTCCCTTCCTCTTATAGAGTGGTCGACATAAACGGCGACAGATCTCTTTCTCTCCTCCTCACTCATAAAGGCAATAAGAGCGAGAGAGTCGATGCCTCCGGAGAAAGCGACTACATACCTATCTTGAGGCGGAAGATTAAGGGTGAAAGGAGTTTGCCTTCTGGAGGATTTCATTTATGGGCTTTCCTTCAAGTATATCCAAGACTGCTTCGGCAGCCATATCTGTGGCTTTATCGATACGAAGAGAATCAGAAGGAGAAAAACGTGATAGGACATGGTCTGGCACAGATATTCCTTCCTCTGGATGCCCTATTCCAATATAAACATGGATAAAGTCTTCTCCCCAATATTGAATAACAGACTTTAACCCGTTGTGTCCTGCACTGCCACCCTTGAGGCGGATTCTTAGTTTTCCTGGAGGAAGATCCATTTGGTCACAAATTACAATAAGTTTGTCACCCTCGTGAAGAAGAGAGGGGATGATCTCACCAGAGTTATTCATATAAGTTAGTGGCTCAACCAGAATATCACTGCCGTCATTTATCTTTGCGCTTCTAAACAAGCGAAGGCAGCGCTTTTTGAGTTTAACCCCTTTCTGCGCTGCCATCTTTTCGACAGTCATGAAACCCACATTGTGTCGGGTTCTATCATATTCAGGTCCAGGATTTCCAAGACCAAATACAAACATATCAGTCTTATGCTGTCGGAGTAGAAGCATCTGCTGCTGCATCTGCTGTTTCTTCTGCCTCTGGAGCATCTTCCTTGACCATCTTTACAGAAGCGATAGCCATGTCAGGATCATCAAGAAGCTTGATTACGTCTGCAACAACCAGGTCCTTGACTCTGAATGCTTCGTTCAAGCCTACAGAAGAAACATCTGCAACGATAGACTCTGGGAGGTGTCTTGGGAAACACTCGATTTCAACTTCATGCACAACCTGCTCCAAAACACCACCGTCTCTTACACCAGCTGGTGTTCCTGTGAGCTCGACTCTGACCTTTGTTCTCAAGAGCTGACCGAATGTGACTTCGAAGAAGTCGACATGCTGGATACAGTTCTTCAAAAGGTTTTCCTGAATATCCTTAACAAAGACTTTTCTTTCTTCGCCATCAGCAAGCTTAAGAGTGATGAGAGTAGTTTCTGTGAACTCAATTCTCTTCATTCTGAATTCTTTTGCATCAAGTGTGACATAGAGTGGATCGACACCCTTCTTTCCGTAGACTACTGCTGGGATTCTGCCGCTTCTTACGACTCTTCTTGATCCAGCTGAACCGAAGTCTTCAGTTCTTCTAAGAGCTGAAAGTACCTTTTCGTCTGCCATATTATTCTCCTTAACTCTCACGGGTTATTATCCCGTTACCATTTATCGCCACAAGGCGCCTTTGAAATGTTACATTGCATGAGAATAAAAGTAAAGGTGCTGAAAGGAAAATATCCAGGGCCGTGCAGAATCGAACTGCAATATGAAGAATCAAAATCTCCTGCCTTAACCGTTGGGCTACGGCCCTAAGACGAGAAGAGACTAACAGAAATCTCTTCTCTAGTCCATCACATTATTTCTTTTGAGCCTATAAATTCTTTTATATTTGTGTTTATTTGCTCTCTAGAGAGAATAAACCACACACTTCCGCTTCCACTTAAGGAGGCATAATCGCCATCTGAGGTAAGAGAACTTATAGTCTTTAGCATATCCCTTCCCTCCAATAGTTCGAAATCATTTGGAAAGGATTCTCGTATCAAGGGGAAAGAAAGAGACGGCAGCGGAGAGTATTTCATCTTTCTCTCATCTAATTTCTCATAAGCATCTTTTGTAGACACTCCGCTCCCTTGGGCCCTGAAGAGGGATATATATTTATATGGGAGATCATAGCTGAGAGGAGTAACAATCTCCCCTATTCCATTTACTCTTGCAAGCTTCTCTTCCGAGACGAAAAAAGGGACGTCAGCTCCGATAGATTTGGAAAGAAGAACAAGATCCTCTTTATCTAAACATTTAAAGAATCGGTTTAGAAACAAGAAGACAGCTGCGGCGTCTGCGCTACCTCCTCCCAGACCTGCTTTTTCAGGTATGTGTTTTTCGATTTCTATTAAAAGATAAAAACTCTTACCTGTTTTTTCGCTATAGAGTCTTGCAGCCTTCTCCATGATATCTGTCTTTCCCTTCTCCAGATATCCCTCGTTTCCTTTAATCTCTACTCTATACTCACCCTCCTCAAGAGTGAGTGTTAGCTCATCAAAGAAAGGGATTCTGAGAAAATAAGAATCGATGTTATGGTAACCATCACTTCTTTTTTTCCCCACCCTCAGTCCTATATTTACTTTTGCAAATGCTTTTACGTTTTCTCTGATCATAAGAGTCTATAGATTACCATATATTTCTTTAAGAGACAGTCCCAAAAACTGGTGTAGTAAATTTATACAATTTGCTATAGAAATATAATTATTTTAGTAGCGGTTTTGTTTTTCTTATTTTATGCTTTATTCATGAAGGCCAAAGCTATTATCTTCGATAAAGACGGTACACTTTTTCCTTATAATCTATGGAAGAATCCTATTAGGAAATTCTTCTCATCAGAGCTTCCTTTGTCAAAGCTTAGTCCAAGCAAAAAAGAAGCGTGCATCGATGAGTTTTCTTCTGTGGTGGGCATAAAGAAAGACGGCACACTAAACAGCAATGGACTATTTCTTAAAAGGAGCTACTTTTCATCTTTTTTCTCTTTGGTATTTATTACTTTAAAGTATCATCTTAATCCATTTAAAAGCGCCAAAGGTTTCCTGAAGATAAAAAACAGGTGCAGATATGGATATAAAGAAGAATTGAAAAAATATGATTTTTCACGCTTACAAAAACTATTACTTGAGTATAAGAGAAACGGTTCAAACCTAGCGGTCTTTACTAATGACACAAAAGAGTCGTTGGATATTTTCCTTTCTGTCTTTGGCAGAGGTTTTTTCTCTTTTTCCATCGATGACACATCTCTACATACAAAGCCTGATCCAAGGACAATCAAAGATTATTCAATGTTCTCTAAAATAGAAGCAAAAGACATGATGATAGTCTCAGACAGTGTAAAAGATTTAAAAATGGCCAAGAAAGCTGGGGTTGGTACAATTGTAGCCTTAGAAGGTACAGCAGAAACAAAAGAACTAAAAAAATGGGCGGATTATGTTTTCTCGGACATAATTTCAGCCCTTTCCTTCTTTATCTCCTGACACTTCTTGTCTGAGCCCCGCACTTGGGACAGAATACTTTTCCATCCGTAATATGATAACCACATCTAGGGCAGTCATACTCCCCTACATCTTCTTCTACATCAACAATAGTTTCTGTAGGAACAAAGCTTTCTTGTTGTCTTTGTACTTCTTCACTCTTCTTTGCCATAAATGCCGCCACATCGATTCCTTCTTTAGTAAAGAGATTACGTCTCAGTACATAGTAGACGATGATAGAAGATAGAATGAGAATAGAGAGGGCAGAAGAAAGCACAAACACTGTATCGCCTGCACTGTAAGACAAATAGAATGTATAGGCATTATCGACAATCTGAAGTCCCAACAAAGTCCAGACTGCATATAGCCCACGCTTTTTGAATACAAGTAGGCCCCTGAAGGAAGCCATGATCAGTACTAGGTAAATAATAGTTGTTCCCAGCGATATCCAATCCCAGGTTCCTGCTCCATTTTTTGTAATGGATGCAATAATAGTAATAAGGGAATATATGTTGAGAAACATATCCAAAGGAAGTACCACAGCGGCATAAATTCTATGAAACTTCAAAGGAGTGTTTTTAAGGTCTAAATATTTCTTCATGAGAAAAAGATAACGCCCTAGATGGATATTGTCCACATAGGGCGCTGTACTAAAGCCTTAGTTTGGCTGTACTCTCATAAACTTCTTCTTTCCTGCCTTAAGCATGAAGTCACCGTCGCTATCTGCATCAGAGAGAGTAAAAGTAGTCTTTGGGTCAGTGACCTTATTTCCATTTACTTCCGCTCCACCCTGTGTCACCAATCTTCTGGCGTCACCGTTACTCTGAGTCAATCCACTCTTAGTAAAGAGATCCAAGACACCGATTCCATTCTCAAAGAGAGCCTTGTCCAACTGGACAGTAGGGACATTCTCCTTATTCCCCTCTCCCTTGGAGAAAAGGTGAGCTGCGGCATCTTTTGCCTTTTCAGCTTCCTCTTCGCCGTGGATGATCTTTGTTATCTCATAAGCAAGTCTTGCCTTGGCATCGTTTATGTTTCTATTCGGATCTTCATACTCCTTGATTTCATCAAGAGGCATAAAAGTGAAAAGCTTCATAAACTTTATTGCATCAGGGTCGGATACATTTCTCCAGTACTGGTAGAAATCATATGGAGAGTAGAGGCTTGGATCCAAAAATACTGCACCCTTCTCACTCTTTCCCATCTTCTTGCCGTCTGCACGCATAATGAGGTTGAACGTAAGACCGAAGCACTCTTCTCCACCCATTCTCTGAATGAGATCGATGCCTGCAACAATGTTGCCCCACTGGTCTGCTCCACCTATCTGAAGTCTTGTCCCATATTTTTCATAAAGCATATGGAAGTCATAAGACTGCAGAAGCTGATAGTTGAATTCAATAAATGAGAGTCCTCTCTCCAATCTCTGCTTAACGCCTTCGAATGTGAGCATTCTGTTGACTGAGAAGTACTTTCCAACATCTCTCAAGAACTGAATATAATTCAGATCCACAAGCCAATCGGCATTGTTTGCAATAGTTGCCTTTCCATATCCCTCTGGAGGGTTTTCAGAAAAATCAACGACTTTCGAGAGCTGTCTTGCTATATTCTGGGCATTCTTCTCAATCTCTTCCTTTGGGAGGATTTTTCTCATCTCCGTCTTACCTGAAGGGTCCCCGATAAGACCTGTTCCTCCACCTACCAGTGCAACTGGTCTATGTCCGAACTTCTGAAGATGGTGCATTGCAAAGAATGGCACAATATGACCTACATGCAAAGAAGGACCCGTAGGGTCTGTACCACAGTAAAATGATACAGACTCTTTATCCATTAAATCAGATAGAGCATCCCAATTAGTGCAGTCTTTTACGAAGCCTCTGTCGATAAGTGTCTGGAGTGCTTTGTTCATCAGACTCTCCTGTAATTCTTCATAGCGTCTTTAATGAAAGTGACAAGATTATCTACAGCCACTCTTTCCTGCTTCATGGAGTCACGGAATCTGACTGTGACTGTGTGATCCTGAAGTGTCTGGTAGTCTACTGTTACGCAGTAAGGAGTACCGATTTCATCCTGTCTTCTATATCTTCTTCCAACAGCACCGGACTGATCGTAGAATGTGTTGAATTCACTTCTAAGAGAGTGCTCGAGGTTTGCAGCATACTCACCAAGTCCATCTTTCTTGACAAGAGGAAGGACAGCAACCTTAATAGGAGCAATTGCAGGATGGAAGTGCATTACAGTTCTTGTATCGCCTTCTGGAGTAGGTTCTTCATCATAAGCATCGGAAAGAGCCATAAGAACGTTCCTTGTAAGACCAGCACTAGTCTCGACGACATATGGGATATATCTCTCATTTGTCTCTGGATCAAGATATGTAAGATCCTTGCCGCTGAACTTTGTATGCTGAGTAAGGTCATAGTCTGTTCTAGAGTGTACGCCCTCAAGTTCCTGCCATCCCATTGGGAAGAGGAACTGGATGTCATATGCGTCCTTGGCATAGAATGCAAGTTCATCTGGTCCATGCTGATGCCATCTGAGGTGATCTGCCCTGATACCCATCTTATCGTAGAACTTCATTCTCTCTTCTCTCCAGTAAGGGAACCACTCTTCATCTGTTCCAGGCTTGCAGAAGAACTGCATCTCCATCTGCTCGAACTCACAAGAACGGAAAATAAAGTTCTTTGTTGTGATCTCGTTTCTGAAGGATTTACCAATCTGTGCAATTCCGAAAGGAACCTTTACACGTGAAGACTGAAGGACATTCTTGTAGTCTACATAGATTCCCTGAGCTGTTTCAGGTCTCAGATAAACTACAGATGCAGCATCTCTGTTTGCACCGATATGTGTCTCGAACATAAGGTTGAAATTTCTTGGTTCTGTAAATGTTCCTTTGTTTCCACATACAGGGCATGGAGCGTTAAGGTCGATCTGGTCGGCGCGGAAACGTGACTTACAGACCTTACAGTCAACCATCGGGTCTGTAAAGTTGGAGACGTGTCCACTTGCTTCCCATACCCTAGGATGCATCAAAATAGAAGCATCGAGGCCAACGATATTATCATGCATTCTGGTCATTTCCTTCCACCAGAAGTCACGGATGTTATTCTTCAACTCTACTCCCATCGGACCGTAGTCATAAGCTCCGTTGAGTCCTCCATAGATTTCTGAAGACTGGAAGATAAAACCTCTACGTCTGCAGAGAGATATTATTTTGTCCATTGTAACTACATCTGCCATAGTTTAGTTCTCCTTAAAATTTTTGATAGCCCTTTCCAATCTTCTCTCTGTCTCATCAAGCCCCAGTAGTCTGATGGAGTCGAAAAGAGGTAGGGATACTGTAGAGTTGGTGATAGCAACACGAATCGGCTGGAATACACCATTGACTTTGATTTCCAAAGTCTTTGACAAATTGACGAGTTCCTCTTCGATTTCTGCCTCTGCCTTGCCTTCTTTTAGGCCGGATAGAAGGATTCTGCTTCCTTCATCCAAAGCTTTCAGAGTGTTCTCTTCATTGCTTCCCTTGGCGATATAGACAGCCTTGTCAGTAACAGGCTCGTCCTTAAAGAGGAAGGAAGTGAGAGGAACAACATCGGAAAGGACCTTCATTCTCTCTTTTACAGATGGAATGAGGGAAAGAACAAGCTTCTTTTCTTCCTCTGTCTCTTCTTTTGAGATAAATCCAGCTTCCTGAAGGTATGGAGTGCAGAGAGAAGCGAGTCTCTCGTCGCTGCATTCCCTTATATACTGACCATTGAACCAATCAAGCTTCTTATAGTCGAAGACGCCAGGAGCCTTATGAATATTCTCAATCTTGAAACACTTCTCAAGATCCTCCTTAGAGAAGAACTCAGTATGGTCGTCCAATGACCAACCTACCATAGTAACATAGTTAATGATCGCTTCAGGAAGATATCCCTTGGCTCTGAAATCTCTGACAGAAGTAGAACCATGTCTCTTACTAAGCTTCTGTCCGTCTTTACCCATAACCATTGGAAGATGACAGTAAATTGGAGGTTCCCAGCCAAATGCTTCATACAACAGGATGTGTAAAGGTCCCGACGGAATCCACTCCTGAGCTCTCATAATGTGTGTTATTCCCATCAAGTGGTCGTCGATGACGTTTGCCAAATGATATGTAGGGAAGCCGTCGCTCTTGAGAAGAATCGGGTCTGGAGAGACATCTTTATTCTTTCTTGTGATATCGCCCATAAGGACATCGTGGAAAGTAGTCTTTCCCTCTGTAGGGACACGCAGTCTGATTACAGGCTTTATTCCCTGGGCTTCAAGATCTGCTCTCTCCTCATCTGTAAGGTTTGCACAATGTCTGTCGTAACCTTGATAGTCGCTCTTTGAAGCAATCTGCTCTTGTCTTACTTTTTCAAGTCTTTCAGGTGTGCAGTAGCAATAGTATGCCTTTCCGTCTTTTACAAGCTTCTCGGCATATTCTTTATAGAGTTCAAAGCGCTCAGACTGGATATAAGGGCCATAAGGTCCACCAACAACAGGACCTTCGTCCCATTTGATACCTAACCAATCCAATGTGTCGTAGAGATCCTGGAGGGATTCATCGGAATAGCGCTCACGGTCTGTGTCCTCGACGCGGAGGATGAACTTTCCGCCCATAGATTTGGCGAAAAAATAATTGAAAAGTGCGGTTCTTACACCGCCGATGTGCTGTAACCCAGTTGGTGACGGGGCATAGCGTACACGAACTTCCATTTCTTTCTCCTAATTAATGTGGAAATTCTAAGCTATTGGGAAGAATTAAACAACAATAGAGAAATAGGTAATGACCTATAATAAAAAAGTTTAAGGCATATTAACAAATGGCACACCATCTTCATTCTTCTCTCTCCATCGAAAAATGGTATTATACATTGACATATAGTAACTTGTTACTCATTATTTTTATAGCGGGAAACATGGAAGAAGATATTGATCTACTTTGGAAGAAAAAGCTCATATTCTCGGGGGTTTTTGTCTTAGAAAACAAACTCCACACTGTTTTGGATAGATATCTGGAAGACATAACAAGTAAGCAGTGGCTGGTGTTGGTAGTCGCCTCTTCTTTTTCCACTCCTCCGGATTTATCGAAGGTGGGGAAAGCGCTGGGATGCTCAAGGCAGAACATCAAGAAACTGGCAATGGCTTTGGAAAAGGAAGGCATGGTGAGACTTAAAGAATCGGAGAGTGACGGAAGAAGCCTATGCATACACCTCACTGATAAAGGAAAGACCGTTCTCCAGAACAGTAAGGATCTGGAAGAAAAAGTATACAACGCACTTTTCAAAGAATTCTCTAGAGAAGAGATAAGCCATTATTACTCACTCTCAAAGAAGTTTAACAAAGGCATAGGGTATCTTGAGAAGTGCTTTCATGACTTAAAAGAAAAGGGAGAAATGTAGCGTAATGGAAAATATATCTCTATCTATTCTTCTTTTTGTCATCTTGCTTTTAGTCATATATCTCTCTCTTCAACGGATAAGATGCAGCATCGCCCAAAGAAAGAGCAAGGAGCGTCCTTCTTCCCTCAATACAAAGGCTCTAAGTTGCAGTTATGGAAAAATGACTTATATAGATGAAGGAAAGGGAGAAGTAATACTATCAATTCACGGGATATTTGGAGGCTTCGACCAAGCATATGAGACATGTAAAGTATTTGGAGAGAAGTATAGAATCCTCGCTCCATCCCGATTTGGATATCTCTATAGTGACATAAAGGGAAAGGGAACGCCGAAGGAACAGGCAGAAGCATACTTGGAGTTAATAAATCGAAAAGGAATAGACAAAGTATTTCTTCTCGCTACTTCCGCGGGAGGCACCGTTGCATTTCGCTTTGCACTGGATTACCCGGAAAGGACTAAGGGCCTGATACTCTTCTCCTCTTCCCTTCCATATTCAGAGAAACCAGAAAAGTATCCGGAATATGCCGGTCCTCCGCAATTTCTCTGTCATGATTATGCAATGTTTCTCATCAGCCCCTTATTCCAGTCTATTATGGGAATGGACAGGTCCACTATATACGGAATGCTCCCTATTAGGGAGAGGAAGAAGGGCGTAGCAATAGACGCTGCCATCACAAATATCGATATGGCTAGAAACTATGATGAATACAGAATAGAAGACTTAAAAGTTCCTATCCTTATCTTACACTCCAAGGATGATAAACTGGCATCCTTTGAGAGCGTAAAGAGTGTATTACATAGATTTCCCAGATACAAGCTCGTATCCTTCGATAAAGGTGGGCATCTAATGGTCGGGCACGAGAAAGAAGTAAAAGAAGCAGTAATCTCGTTTATTGAAAGAGAAAAATGAGCTGCACTGACACAGCTCATTTATTTAATTATTTTGACAGGAAGGAAACTGTAGCCTTTACAGCTTCGTCTTCCGCCTCCTTTGAGATATCGTAGTAGATATAGTGAGTAGCGTCCTTTATCATGACGGCTTCTCCATTCTTTCCTATCTCTTTAACAATAGAGAACACGGAGTCTGGAGCTGTCAGGACATCTTTTTCTGCTCCGATTACAAGTACAGGAGACTTGATTTTTCCCAGTCCCGCCTTCGCTTCCTTGGCAATATCAGACAAAGCGAGAATCTGTTTAGGATAAGCGTATCGCCAATACTCGGAACCAAAATACTCATCGTCGGCAGGAGCATTTTCGTAATGCATATGATACCTATCGTCACTCTGCCACTTTTGTTTCATACGCTTAACAAAGTGGGAAAGAAAAGAGATAGTCTTAAGAAGCTTGTCGTTGAGAGATAACAGTTCTATCCCTGGGCAGCATAATACGCCCCTCTTTATTTCGCTATGGCGGGAAAGCAGAATAG
>JALFCJ010000137.1 GCA_022771185.1 Spirochaetales bacterium
TGATAGAGGAGAAGCGTTCGGTTATGGCTCTTCACTATATGTTCATCGCTCATAACCTCATTTATAACATACGACCCAAGGGTCGGGGAATTGACCCAGGCTTCTTAACGCTACGCGTCTCGCGTTAAGAAGCAGATTAACAAAGAGCATCAGTTCATCCTTTGAACTTATTGATAAAATCACAGGTAGCTCCGGGTCCTCTGGTTTATCGGGATCTTAAAGTGAAACATGCTCCTCTAAAGGTGGAACTGGTGTATCTGGAACAGATGGAGTTTTAGGCTCTTCACATGATACTATAACTATAAGAGCCAATACGATAATCAGGGCCATCATAACTTTCACTAGGGTCCTCTTTATAATATAACTCCTTATATAATAAGAATGCGTTTCATAGTCTAAAATTGACACGTAAATACTGAAAAAATAATCACAAAACACTTTGTTTGTATTATTTTCTCTCGGCATAATCATCCTACTGTAGTGTTTATCCTAACCCTTCATTGGATACCCCCCTGTCTTTGAGGAGACAATTATCTATGTTGAGAAACATAGAGTTCAATATCAAAGCACAATCTTTCAGAGCAACAGAGCTATTGTTGTTGCTTTTTTTCCTTCTCTATTCTGATATTCCAAAACTACATAACATATTAGTTCAACTAGAATTAACTACAGAAGAGAGTTATGAGCAGTAAATTATCCACTAGTGGTGTAGACAATCTATTATAAATCCATATACAAAAGGCCAGTGGTAACTTAAGACAATATGCATGAAATTACAAACAACCTTTACGTTTTCGCTCTCTCAATGATACGCTTGTCAGGATCATTGTTAGCGTCGTTCGAAAACAACAAAAGGAGAGTGAGGACAAAATCCTAGACTTTTCTTAAGGAGGAAAAGGATTTTGGCAAAATACACTAAGTAAAAGAAACAGAATGATATCCTCGTCGCATAACGCTAGAAACATAACGGAATATCCTAGTTAAAATCGGTAAGCTAAGCTTTGGTCAAGCTTTCGATGCTAAAGGAGAATGTTTCTTTGGAACTATAGCAAAAGATAAAACAGTTTCTTTCCCTAAAATGGCTGCTTGATGATCCTATTTCAACCGTACAGGTGGTAATTTTTGATGAAGACTACCTTTTTCTCAGTGTACCTGAAATCTGGAGTGCCTCATCTTAGAGACTGATGCTGTTGGCATTATTCATTTTATGACTATCCAACGACCATTACGGTTATTACCGATTCTTTCTACCATACCTTTTTCCTGTAAAAAAGCTAAAGATCTCTCAACTGTTCTTTTACTGATACCGCATTTTTCTGCAATTTGAGTTGCAGTGTCGTCAGGCCATGTGATGATGTGACTCAGAACCTTCTTATCTGATGGTTTAATACCGCCATTAATACCGCCATTAATACCGCCATCCTGCGGTATACCGCCATTTTTGATTCTGTATTCCATAACTTCTCTATCAAACGGTATGGTACACTTAATATAGTTGTCTTCGATTTCAAATGCTTCTTCGCCATATTTCTCAACTATAGTCGGTACGCCATGACCGGTATGCTCCACAAGATTCATACTCAGAAATATTCTCATCAAAGTTGCATTTCTTGGCTTGCTAATTCCCTCAAAGAACTGTTTTTTAGTCATTCCCCTTGGAAGTCCGCCATGTGACAAGATTTCGATACGATCATAGAACATGGAAATCTGAGGTTCTGTTATTGTCCAGTCATTATGGACAATGGCATTGAGCAAGGCTTCATCGACACAGTCAATATCGTATAAGTACTTGTCAACCCTTGGTCTGACAGTGGTATTTGAGAGACAGGCGTTTTCTGCAACGAGCTTATTCTTGATTTTGGTGTAAGTGGTCAATAAGCAACCATACCCAAAATCATTTCTCTCTGATATTGAAGCTTTGTTATATCCCTGGAACTTGACAAAGATAAAAGGAATATTGTTTTTATCTGCAAGGAGTTCCGCCAAAAGGTTGTATTCGCCTTTTTCATTTTTGAGGTTTATATTTGTTTCAAAACTGTCATTGACATGAAATCCCTTCTCCGTGTAGTAGATCTTCAATTCTCTAAATGACAATTCACTTAAACACGATCTTTTCTTGAGCATATATTCGCTATCGATAAAATTCTGTTCATATCTGATTTTGATCTGCTCTGCAGTCATTTCTTTGCATGTAGTACCAACCCTGATGGTACATCCACTGGAAGAGAATCCATACTTTTTTTGGCAATAAATGTTTTTTGCACCCTTGCTGACATTAATCAGTATCAGCGGCTTCTGTTCCTCGAACTTAACCTCTGTTGATACTTCATCCTGCGGATTTGGTTCAATCTGCATAGTAATGATGTCTGAAATTTTTCGCAGTGTTTCATCAAGTTTATCAACTCCGGTTATATAGCCATTATCCTTTACTCCAACGACAATAGTCCCGCCATCGCTGTTCAGAAATGACACTATCTCTTTTGAGATTGTGTCACTGTATTTTTCCTTGAGCTCCATAGATTCGGATTCGATATACTTCTGCATAAAATCACCTCAACAATACTAATATAGCACATTACCGTCAAACAAGCAACAATACCGCCATTGTGTGGCGGTATTAAAAGTAATTTTCTTTATCCTTTAATTTTTTCTATATAATTAATATCCACATTTAGCTAACATCAATTTATTGTTTATTATCTGCAAGTTTTCTGAAATCATTCTACAATTATTGAATACCGCGTTCCACCGTTTCAGAATATCGTTCGTTGTATCCCACTTGTCTCAGTAAGAAAACCACTCCAAATACCATATAAGTTGATATAAGTGGCGGAATCTATATGTTTTTAAGGAGATTCCGCCATTTATCTAGGTATATACGATACTTACTTAGAAGATTACAGCGTCTGAAGCAGTATAAGACGAAAGTGAATCTGCCTTTACCTGGATACATACAAAAGTGAATGAAGAGTCACTAGAAGCAGAGAATTGACGTTTTGCTTCAGGTGCAATTCTAATCCAGTCCCCTTCCTCTAGAGGTATTGTTTCACCATCTAGAACTACTTTCCCTTTTCCTGATATTACTCCGTATATTTCTTCATTTTCTTTATGAGCGTGTACAAACGGAACACCAGCTCCAGCAGGGAGATTGTTGATGCTGATCTCAGCACCAGTGAGTGACAAAGCGTCGTGAAGTTCTGTTCTGTTTTCATGTCCAACGTTTGTTTTTGAATAAGCTGACATTATGTTTTTCTCCTTGGTTTTCTTTTTCCCCAAATATACAACAGATGTTTTTCCATTAAAAGTACGCACTTTTTTGTAACTGTACACTATAAATTGAATGTGTTATCCTCAGATTATGAAAACAAAAGATGAACTTCCAGACTGTCCCGTTGCTACTTCCGTATCCCTAATAGGAGGCAAGTGGAAACTACTGATTCTGAGAAATCTCAGAACCCGTCCCTGGCGCTTCAATGAGCTACAAAGGGATTTGGAAGGTATATCACAGAAAGTGCTTACAGACAGCCTTAGGCAAATGGCTGATGATGGTATCATTATCCGTCATGATTACATGTCTATTCCCCCGAAAGTGGAATATGAACTAACAGATATCGGTAAAAAGATGCTTCCAATAATAGATGCCCTCGCTGATTTCGGAAAGTATTATAAATCAGTCATTCTCTAATACTTTAAGATCATCTACCTCGAATATAGGGTGCAAAGTGATTGTCTTCTTATACTTCCAGCATTTTATAGCATCTGAAAGCATCAATCCTTCGGTCTGGGAGAAGAATGCCTTTATATATGTATTGTACTCAAACTGAGAATCCACATCTGGTTTTATCTTACATACCTCTCTGTATGCCTGAACTGCATCAAGATAAGTTTTACCATGGTTCTGTTTCAACCATTTCTGAAAAGAGACTTTAAAGGTGAAGCCTTTACCAAGCTTACTTATAAAATAGGCTCTATGATTTTCTGAGCACCTGATATTCTCTTCAATGATAGTATCATCGGTAATGACGGAAGGTGAATTATCTCTGACTTTTGTCTTTCTTACTTCTTCTTTTCCGTTGATTCTATTATAGAGCTCTTCCTTACTTCCGTTTGCAGATATTCCCCTCTTCTTACACTCTTTCTGAAGCTCTGCCTTTGTCTGATATTTCTCCATATCAAGATATTATCATACATTACAGTCTGTAAGGAACTTCATCATTCCTTATGGGTATTATTCATACTTACAGTTACGCATCTTATGATCTGAGGATAAAAACACCCAGCGATATTATCTGCGAGTATGGCAAATAGTATAAACATCGGATATCCGATGAAAAAACCAAACAGTGTTGGAATTATAGAAATACTATTTTAGAGGTTTGGTGCAATACCAAAGTGATCTTCAATAATCTTCTGGAGTTGCTCTTCAATCAAAGAAAAGTCTCCACTCAGATCCAGTGTCTTAACACTTATCTTGTTGCCGCTCATGCTGTATAGATTATCGGGTTGTTTCTCTTCTTCTGTTTTTGCATAAAGTAGCATTCCCGATACTTCATGTTCCATCCCCTTCATTTCAGCTTCCTTGTTCTTTACGTATGTGAATATCTGGTAGAGGTTGCTGGAATGGATAGTATGTCTATCATACTGAACCTGGGTATTATGGCCATAGTACTTTGCATCTATGATCAAGACCTTATTCTTATAAGAAAGAGTAATGTCACTCTTCATAATAGGAAGCATTGAAGAGTTATCATCATCAAGTATCCATTTTATTTGGGAAGCCTCAGCCTTGATTGAAGGATATTCAGTTCTGTAGTATTCAAGGATAAACTTCTCATATAAGCGGCACATATTCCTCTCATCGATGAAGTCCATAAGCCTTATTCTTCCGCTGGAAGTAGTCTGTAACAGGCCTTTCAATACAAGATAGCAAATAGAGATAAGCATTCTATATGTCTTATTGCTACGGTTATATTGCTGACTCCAGTTTATTGTGTTGATCTCTAGTTCTTCCACATCAGAAAAGAATACCAATAATTTCTTGATTTCTTTTTTCCTAGAAATATCGATATCAGCAGAGAGAAGCCAAAGCATAGTGGTCTTGATGATTCTGTTCATGTAAGTGTTTGTCGATAAATCATCATAAGTGCAGACCATCTGCTTTCTAAGAATGGATTGTGTCTTTATTGATTCAGAGATATCTATCTTTCCCTTTATCCCTGATAAAGTATCTTGCTGAGAGATATACTCTCTTCCAAGTCCTCGTTTTATCTGAAGGCTTACTCCTTTAACAAGGATAGCTGAACAGAGATCAGCCACATTATGAAACTCTTCTGTGGCCACATCTCTGTACCCCTCTTCCTGTAGGGTCTGAAATGCATAAGAGAGCATATAATAGACATTCTGAATCTTTATCACTTAATCGAGCCTCTCAACCTATAAACCCAGTCTTTTACCTTAGATATGTCGTCATACCAGTATTCACTAAGAAGCGGGATGATTTCATACTCAACGATGTTTGAAAGGGTCTTATCTGTTATCTTATCAAGCTCGCAGAAATAACTATGCCCTATACAGAACCCCTCTCCAAGCGTCGTATCTGATGCGATTATTTCATTAAGCTCTTCGATACATGCGATAAGGTTATTGAAGCGTTTGTCATTAAGCTTATCTTTATACCTTATGAAGCCTTCTGACCTGAACCCTGGAGCAACAGAAAAGAAAGCAAAACGTCGTCTCAATGCATAATCCATCATAGCAAGGCTTCTATCGGCAGTATTCATTGTCCCGATGATTATTACATTTGAAGGGACACAGAACTTCTCGTCAGAGTATAGAAGCTGAAGCTCATTGTCTCTCTTATCTTTTTCGATAAGCATAAAGAGTTCACCGAATATCTTACTCAGATTTCCTCTGTTTATTTCGTCAATGATAAAGAAGTAGTCTTTGTTTTTATCATCAGCAGCAGCCTTCTTGCAGAAGTTATAGAAGGAGCCTTTCTTAATATCGAAACCTGCTTCTCCGTTTGAAGGACGGAATCCTTCTATAAAGTCTTCATAAGTATAACTCTGATGGAACTGAACCATCATAACTCTATCCGGGTCCTTCACTCCCATCATAGAATAGGCAAGTCGTTTTGCAATATAAGTCTTACCTACTCCTGGAGCTCCTTGGAGGATGACATTCCTCTTATATCCTATAAGACCAACAAGAGTGTTATAGCTTTCCTCTTCCATATATACCTGATTTAAGAAATCTTCTTTGGTATACGGCTTTAGAGTCTGTTCTACTTCTTCAATTTGAGAGCTTTCCGTCTCATCCTCAAAGAGAGCATTAAGTTCTCTTACATAATCAGTGTAAGGAGTAATATCGGTGAGAGTCTTAACTGAGGCATTTCCAGGATGAGGCCATTCACCCTTATGTGTCCAGTTTACTTTTCTGAAATTGGAATACTCTTCATCAGCATTAGAGTCATAATAGTAGTCAGAAGCTACAACTCCTCTTCCAATAACTTGATGCAATCCCTTCTTTACGATGACAATATCGCCTTTTTTCATCTCATTTGCAAACTGCCATGTTAAGTGTGCTGCATTTTTGTATGTAACAGTCGGGTCATACACACTCTTCATGGCACTCTTCATGTCATCTTTAGTTGCATATTGTGTAAGATCTCCGATTCCACCCCAGCCTATTCCCATAACACCGAGTTTATAGAACTCTTCCCACTTACTAGCACCGTCTCCAGGAGAATAAAGCCAATAACGTATGGTATCCACATCTTCGTCTGCAAGCCCCGCCCCTTTCTGTGTATGTTTACTCTCAGCTTTGTTTAATTCATTTACTTCATTAGAGTAGTTCCAAGCTTCGCTAGATAGCTCCTTGAAATCTTTCAGCTTGCTTTCACTACTTTGTAAATATGCTCGTAGTTTCTCTACGACATCGAAATAAACTGAGGCAGAAACCTTTTCATCAATATGAGGCAGTGTTGATACTACGCTTTCTGGAATCTTACCTGATTTATAGATATACCACTCATTTCTGCTATCAAGATTAAGAAATGAGTCTGGAGCAATCCAATATAAAGCCATTGTAATCTTGCTGTTTCCGTTTCCTTTCTTATTGATCGCTATATCGAAATACTTAGAGATGACTTTTTGGTTATCTTCTGAAGGATTAGAAGCATAGGTTAACGCTGATTCAAAGAGATTCCAAAGATCGTTGATATCATTCTCACCTCTTACTCCGATAAAATAATAGAAGACGGCATTTTGGTTGTTTAAAAGAGGAATACTATCGAAAGAAGTAGGAACATCTCCTGTAAGAGAGAAGAGAGTCTTTATTTCAGCTAGAATCTTTATTCTATTCTCTCCCTTCATCTTGTTTTTATTGAATAAACCAAACACTGTAAAAGGGTCTATATCGACAAGATTGTTATCCTTTTCAAGCGTAGGCATATTTATCCCAGTGTTTGTATAGATGGCCTTTACTTTATCAATAAGGACACCCCTATTGTCTTTAAACTCCATAAGCTTATTTGCAAACTCTTTATAGAAATCTACCCACTGGAATTGATCAGCCATATATGCCTCCTCAAAAATTATCCTAATAGAATAATATCCCATCTTTCTCTGTTGGAGCAGAAAAAGTCATAAACATATATAAACAATCATTGATCATACTGGAAATGCTTTAGAGTCAAATCACTTCTTTTTTTAGATATTTATATCACTATACAAAAACCTTAGGTCATAAAACTGATAGATTGATTAAACACTAAACTCCAAAAAGAGACAAAGAAATATCGATTTTTCTTGCACTATAATCTGAGACTAAAGGATAATGACGATAATACGAGGCCTCTATATGCTATATACAGATAGCTATGAACTGTTAACTAGATTTGGTCATCTTATTGTCGATGAGATGAAAGAATTATTTGAACCAGGCAGCGCTGTTGTAATTCCCTTTTATGAGAGTATGCTTAAAGATATTTGTAAAACGAACATGCTAGATTATGATAAAGTAGTGTCGGAGGCCATAAGCTATTTTAAACATGAAAGAATAAACAATCGTTACTGTAATCTTGCTGTATGTGCGTTTCAAGTAATGATAGCATATAAATGCGTTGCGGCAGGTAATGGAGCCTATAACGAAGCACTTAGTAGTTTTTTGAGTGTAAAAACAGAAGACCTTCAACAAATCTATAGCGAGGGATATCCTCCTAAGCAAGAACGTTTATGGAAAGATGTAAAAAATCTTCTTCAAAAACAATGTGATTTAAAACTACTAATACCAGATCCAACTAAAGGATCTGGACGATACGTACAGTACCCAAGAAGACAACAACTTTTCACTATGGGAGAATATAACCAGTATGAAAAACAATTCACTACATTTAGACTCTCCCATAATCAAACATACTCATATAAAGAATTTGCAGATCGAGTCTTCAGTGGATATAGAAGTGTTTGCACAAATCAAAACCTTAAAAGCTTTGATAAGTATAGGTTTGAGAATATTGCAAGAAGAGTAGTTTTTTATTGCTTTTGTAACTGGGTTGAAAAGGAAATTAGAAAAAGAGTATCAACTCCTGTTTCAAAATCCATATCACAAACCATACAGGATCAGTATTCAGTTCAAATAGATATAGAAAAAAGAACATTCAGTCTCATAAAGAATGGTAAGAGAATTACATCGTATAAAAATGAAATCCCATATATTGTAAATTCACCCTTTCTATATGATGAGATTTTTGATAATTGGAACATGACACAGAAAATCCATCAATATAATACTTTCGGGGTTTGTGTTGAAACTAATAAAATACGCAGTTTCAGTCAATACTTAAACGATTCTAAAAGATATACATCTAATACCGATTCTTCTGTAGTTTTCTTTGTATTATCATCAAACAGCTGGGATAACATTCCTCCTTCATGGAAACAAAAAGAAAAAATAAAAGACAGATTTGTTGGTGGATTAAAAGATGAAACAGGAGCTTGGATTCCAGGTATTCTCCCATTTGTTGTAAAAAGTAACAAAACTCAAAAGC